>CAZPTT010000012.1:0-22027 GCA_964589435.1 uncultured Pirellulaceae bacterium | reverse complement strand
GTCAGCCGTCTTCGCGGATCAGTCCGCACGCGTGTTGGCAAAATCGGCAGCCGACGCAACAACTGCTGTAACTAACTTGATCGTTAGTTAACAGAGTTCGTGGGACACAAAAAAATAAAGCACCCTTTGGTTTATCAAAGGGTGCTTTTTCTATGTAGTTTTGGAATCAATCAGGTATTGAATTCAAGCGGCATGGTCGTCGGTCATAGCAGCGCCGTTACAGCACGCGAATGGCGATCTGCAGATACTCATGAGCATTGGGATCGATCCAGTCAAACTCAAGTACCCACTTGATGTTCTTGCGCAACTGGTCGGCGGGCAACCTGCTCAGTGGCTGTTGATGTTTGTAGATTGCTGCTGCGATGGATGTCATATAAAGGACAAAGTAACAAGGAAAGTCTTCGATCCCACCAGCTTCCGAATACTCGGCTTTGGCGTAACTTCGCAACAAGTTCAGCATTTTCAACGATGGTGCCGGACCAAAAAGGACATCTCGGACTCGTGTTGTCGATGGATCGAGACGGGGTTCGATTCGTCGAAAGCTATCTGAGAGTTTGAGTGTTTCGAACGTAGTATTCAGGATTTCCTGCCACATACGTGACAGATCTCGATCTGTCCAAGTCTTCGCTTCATTATTCATTTCGAGAATTCCGGTTATTCGAATCGACTGGAAGCATTCTTCCGTCATTTCCAAATCCTGCTCCAACGGAACAAACTCTGAGATGGCCTTATCCAGCACATCCGAGTCTTTCAGGATTCGAAACAGGTCCTCCAATTCGGAGTCAACCAGCGATTCATCCAAAACATAGTCTTGGACTACTGCCCGCATCGCCTTATCGAATGAACGCTTGGCTCCCACCATCGCGTTCCTGGCATGTTTGGGACTTTCAAAGTTACACTTCTTTGCCAACATACTGTAGTCATCGGTTTCGTTTCCAGTAACCACTGGCAACAAAAGTCTCTCCTGAAACAAAGCCCAACGTGATTGGTTTCCGGAGTCATCACACTCGTCTTTAAATCTTCTCACCGCGTTGCAAAAAACCTGTCGTGCCCAAGCCGCTTCAAACACATCCGCATGGGTATGTCGTTTATCTTCAGCGGACTCCTCGACAAACTCATTGAGTTGGTCATGCATTTTGTTGGTGCGAAAAAAATCGCGCACAAAATTGTCCAACGCCTTCAGCATGAATGACCGAAATCGTCCCCGATCACTATCGGCTTTCGATACGACGTTTTGTTCCAGGATTTTCTTCAGGACAAATTCCTGTACGAAATCCTCAACCATGTCAGGCTGCAATCGGCGTCTCAAAATCAAATGCGCTCGTAGTGCCGGCAAGTAAGATTCAACCAACGACTCCAAAGCGCCAGCTCGTTGAGGCGAATCGAGATCCGCTGCGTTGACCACAATCGACCAGCGCGTTTCTGGAAAATCTCGTTTGGGGGCGTTCGTCAATTGCTTAGCCATGACTGGGAACTCGCCTTAACTTCCTGAACAGAATCGGTTCGCTAAGTCTCGATTGAACTCGCTATTCTAACGTAGATGGGTCGCAGGATAAATATTTTCTTTCCCTGAACGCAAAACCAAAACAAGCTCTCGTTGTCTCAAGATGCTATTGGGTTCGAGATTCGTCGCTTTAAACGAGAATTTCGCCAGATTGGCGCGAGCCTGAATGCCAAGATCGAACGACTGACGTGGCCAATTCTGAACGTTCCAACACACCCGATTCTGATGGCGAATCGCCATCAGAATTTGCCCCAGTTTTTACCGAATCCTGTTGGATACTGTCTATTTCTCAGTTGTCGCTGGAATCGGCAGCAAAGGAACCAAAGCACTGACCGGTTTACCTTGAGGGTTATCAGTCAATTTGGAGGAGATGTTTTGGCCAGTCGTCGCAGGTGAATGAAAAGACTGATCAGACATTTTCTCGAAGCCCAACGGCTGTGGAGCAGGTTGACTGAAATCCGAAAGCTTCTCGGTCGCAGGTCGCCCAGCTGACAAAGGCATCGAGCCATCCGACAGAATGGCTTGGGCTGGAGCGGTCATCGTATTGCCCATCGATTCGAAGACACCCGACCCTTGATGGACGGGTGGTTTGTTGGGCTCGCTTCCGATCGGCACAAGTCTTCCATTAACCGGCGTGGCGGCTGGTGCAGGCTGGTTTGTAGCTGCACCTGTTGTGAGTACATCAGCAAAGGCTGCGTTCGAATTGGCTTGGTAGTCATCACCCAAATTTTCCGCCACATACGCAATCGGCTGACCTTCGATAGGTTGCAACTGAGCGGGAGCATTTGGCGCGCCCTGCATTGGTTGGTGTTGCATCGGTGGGGCTGGAAAACCAAATTCGCCCGGAACCGAAACGGGTTCGGAAATCATTTGCTCATCAGGCACACCATAGGTCTGATCTTGATAAACAGGTTCTGCCTGAATCGGGAAAAGTGGGTTGGCTGATTGACTCATTTCAACTGGAACGCCATCCATCGCTACGACAGCTGCAGCGGTGTTTTGATTGGCAGCCTGAGCGATCGCCGGATTCTTCATGACATAGTCCATCTCGCCATTTCGAAGCCCCTGTCGTCGACTGGCACTGACATAAGCTTGCGGATCAGATTCGTTTTCTGAAAGTGCGACACCGTGATAGTTCAGCAACGTTCCACGTTCAAAGTGAACATTACGAATGGCGACGTTATGTTCGACTTCGGCATTGATGAATTGGACTTGTGACTCAAGTACACGACGTTGTGCCTCGAGCAATACATCAAATTGGGCTCGTCCATTTTTAATTCGTTCAGCGGCCTGGGCTCGATACTCGACGGCGGCGTTGTATCTCTGTTCGGCAACGGTAAGCGCTGACGAAGAACGACGAACTTCAGCCACAGCGTTGCTCAAGTCCAACAGGATCTTGCGTTTCTGTTCCTTCAAAACAATCCGTTCCCGTTGGACTCCTAGCTGAGCATTTCTTACGCCCACGTTGGCTTGACGGAATCCGACTGGCATTCGTAGCTCAAGTCCCAACTGCCATTCTTGAAAGTTTCCGCTTCCGATATCCGCAAATGCACTGGAAACATTATCGTTGTTGTTGCCGCTTTCGATGACTGCCGCAAATGGCTCACCACCGGTCAAATCTCGACCTAGTCCGCGGAAACGGTGTCGACCAATCACATCAAGCCGCGGCAATAGAAAGTTCTTTGACGCGGTCAGTTGTAACTCGCGCTGTTTCACCAACCAACGTTGGCGACGCATTTCAGGTCGGTTCTCATTGGCGGCGTAAAGCGACTCTTGCCAATCAAAGACAACCGGTGTGGTGTTGGGTTGATCAGAGGGCTGCAGCAATGCGCCATCGGTGATCGCCATTCCAATCAAGTAACGCAAGCGACGCTCGGCGACGCGGACACCGACATTTCGACGGAAAACTCCGCCCGAGCTACCGCTGTTGGCTTGCGTGCCCTCGGTCGGTCGGCCTTCAAGCGATTCAACCAGAGCGGTTTCGAATCGCAAATACTGTTCGTAAGCACTCGCTTTTTCCAGAGTGCTGACTCGCTCTGCTTCCGCATCCGCTTCCGCGTTCTTGTAGACTTCGTAGGCAGCGTCACGCGCGTCTGTCTGAGCGTTCAATTCTCGGTAAGCGTAGTACAGATCCCAATATGAGTTTTCAACATTGACAACAAAGTCACGAACGGACGATTGAAAATCAGCCAAACTAATTTCCGAATTCGTGCGAGCGATCAAGATACCGTTAAACGATCCGGGAACTTGGCTGGGGCCGGCAATTCGATTGAACAGCGCGCCGGAACCCTGCAAAAGAGGATGGCGGAATTCAGATTCAACGATCGTTTCCCAAGAGTGGAAAAAACGATTCCCAGCTTGGTTGTTGTCGTCGTAGTTGATGATTCCACGAGATGTGAACCTTGTTCCTGTCGCTGACAATTTCGTCATTGCAAAATTGAATTCACCAAGGTCTTGCAAGAACAATCCATTCGTATCACCGGTGAAGGATGTGTTGAAGGGTCGATCGTTCTTCTCGAAAATCACGCTTTGCGAATACTCTGCATCGAATGCGCTCAACGCCGCGTCTTCACCGAATGCCGGATTGGAATAGACAAGTGCTGGATCGAGAGTTGTATTGGCGGCCGACGGTGTTGAAACAACTGTTCCGCCAAGGTCACGAAAGACTTTTGAGTCAACCAGAGCACGGCGAATGCACTCGTCCAAAGTCATCGGCATGTACTGAATATTTTGGTAATCCAGCATCTGATCCGGTGAAAACGAGTCACCTTCGACGTAGTCTTCTTCGATGATTGGGTCATGGATATCTAAATAGGTTTCCCCATGTGCTGGCACATCTCCCATCGTTGAAGGAAACGACGTTGAAATATCATCAACCGCCCGGCATCCAACCAATGAGGCTAGAGCGGTGAATCCACACAGGTAAATTAGAGGCAGAAGTGAGCGCATTTCATTCTCATCAATTGAATCGCCGAAACCGTATCCCGTACGTCTCGTCATCGGAATGTTGCCCTGATCCTTATTAGCTTATTTACCCTCACAGTCGTAAAAATCAGCTTTTTCTAACACGAACGTTTTGCTTTTTTTGAATCCATGCGGGTTATAGTTAAAGGTTGAGACTCATTTGTCCGAGCCGGCCATGAACAAGAAAAATAAAAACAAACCAATGCAACCAAGTTCTTCAGCCAGCGATTCGCCAGCCAACATCGACCTGAATGCGCTTGACATTGTGTTGGATACTTTTGTGACGGCCGCCAAAGATCCAAACACATCCCGAGGCGATCTTTACGGGCGGTTTCATCGACGGTTAATCGCCGCGACTGACGCCATCGCATCCGCTGTGTTTTCCAAACGCCCCGACAGTCAGTTTACGATGGTCAGCCACGAAGGCTGGCGAAACCTTGACGCGAAGTCTTTGGCTGAGATCAAGAATTCGATCAAGCAACAATACTCATCCAAGAACCCCAACGTCCGCAGCCACGCCATCTCGACTTTTGTAGGCAAGAGCAAAGCCGTCAATGGCGTTGAATTCCTTTACGTGCTGGTGCGAAGGAAAGACTCTGATCCGCTCATTCATCAAGTGTTCGAGGATTTGACGCAGGAGATCGCCAGCCAAATTGAGAATTTCGAGATTCGCCGAACGGTTACCCGTAAACCAAAAGCGATTCAAGACCTGGCTCACCTCGTCCAACTAACGCAAAACATTGGCAAATCGAGAAACTTGACCCAACTGGCAATGCACTTGGTCAACGATCTCGGTAAATCCACTGGCGCTGATCGGGTCTGCTTCTTCAACCCAAACGGAAAACTCATTGCCGTCAGCGGTGTGTCCCAGGTTTCATTCAAAACATCCTTGGCCCGGAACCTTTCCCGTATCGCCAGAATTGCAAAATCCAGCAACTTGCCAATCGAATCGTCAGAGAATCAAGTTGTATTCGGCGATACACGACGGCTTAAAAAAGTTCGGACGCTCGTCGAGGATCTTGATTCGGAAGTGCTTTACGTCAGTCCCTTGCAAACGGACAATCGTTGTCGCGGCATCGTTTCATTTGAGTACTTCCAGCAGGCAGCACTAGATAAAGAATGGACGGACCAGCGAAACCTGATTGTTGAATCACTGAATTTTATCGCGCCCGTCATCGGCCGGGCAGTTGAAGTTCATTCCATTCCGGGGATTCGATTTTTCGATTTTCTGTTCAACAACCTAATTACGAAGCCTGTGCGATTGTTGCTGTGGGCGGTTGCATTGTCTTCATTGATCTTGGTTGGACTGTATTTCCTGTTGCTGGTCGAACGACCTTTTGAAATTCATGCCGAAGGCGTACTTCAACCGGCGGTCACACGAAACGTTTTCTCGCCCCAAGACGGTGAAATCAAATCGCTGTTTGTCGAAGAGGGAACGCTCGTCGAAGAAGGCCAACAACTGGCAATTATCGAATCCAAAGAACTTCAGGATCAGATGATTGTGATTCGAGGTGAAATGGCCGAAGCCAACCAGGAACTTCAAAACCTGGCGCTTGCCGACTACCGATTGAGCAACAGCGATTCGCCGGACGAAGAAGCCATCGACCGACAAACCGAAACCGCATCCGAAATCAAACGGCTAAACGCTCGAGTGGAAACGTTGCAAACACGGTTGGATCTCTTTCAGCAACAGGCGGAAGAGTTGGTGGTCGTCTCACCGATTGTTGGGCAAATCACCACCGCCGATGTCGATCACCGACTTGATTCGCGTCCTGTTAATCGTGGTGATTTACTGATGGCCGTCTCGGACATGAAAGGCGAATGGGAAATTGAATTGATGGTTCCCGACAGCCGGATCGAATTCATCGAAGACGCTGATTCTCCAAGTGTCCGGTTCCGAATCGCTTCCGACTCCGAACTGATTTACGACGGAGAGATTCGCAATTTTGATTTTCGAGTCGAGCCCGACCCAGCGACCACCGAAACTCAAGCTCGCGCCATTTTGGATTTTGAAGAATCTGAATTGGGAGTAAACCTGAGAGCAGGTTCGCGAGTGATTGCAAAAATTGATTGCGGCAAAAAGAACAATCTGTTTCTCTTGACCTACGAACTAAGAAACAAAATTCGAGAATGGTTCTTTTATTAAATGAGTGAGCCCAACCCAGTCGGATAAACTCCCAGCTCAATCCAACATTAACTTTGAAATTACGATGACAAAAATTAATTGGCTAAGACTCTTGATATTCGCCGGACTGTGCACCGGATTTGCATCGCTTGGAATTGCCCAGGAATCGGTTTCGACGAAAGTTGACAACCACGCTACGACTGCGAAAACTTTTGAGGTTAAGAAAGCGGTGCTCAAAATCGTCGAAGAGCGAAATGTGCCGGCCCGCGAATCTGGGATCATCAAAAAGAGCATCATCCGCGAAGGCGCTAGCGTTAAGAGTGGCCAGCAGTTGATGCAAATCGACAACAGCCAAGCCTTGGTCGAACTCAAGAAAGCTACCAAGGAACTGGCGATGGCCAAATTCGACGCGGAATCTACCGTCGATCTCGAATACGCGAAGCGTTCAATCTCGGTCGCCCAAGCCGAACTGACACGCGCTCGACGTTCCAACCAGCGACGCCCTGGCGTGGTGGCCCAATCTGAGCTTGACCAGCTTAGCTTAGTCGTCCAACGTTCGATTGCCGAAAAAGAGAAAACCGAATTTCAAATGCGAATGCGGGCAATGACTCGCGACGTCCGAGAAATTGAGATCGAACAAGGCAAACTGAAAAACGAACTTCACCGCCTCAACGCACCGATCGACGGAATGATCGTTGAAGTCTACCGTCGCGAAGGCGAATGGGTCGAAGCCAGTGAATCGGTGGCCCGCGTCGTCCGCTTGGACAAGCTAAGAACCGAAGTCAAGTTGCCGGCCAACATCGCTCTCAACAATTTGGTCGGAGCGACTGCAACTTTCTACCCAAAATTGACTGAAGGTTTGGGCAAAGCAAGCTACTCCGGTTCGGTCGTATTCGTCTATCCAGAAGCCAATCCGATCAGCACCGATGTTCGTGTCTGGATCGAGATCGAAAACAGCGACATGAAACTCATCCCAGGTCTAACCGGCCGCTTGGAAGTCAACCTTCCGGCTCCCAGCGAAGTCATGAGTGAAGTGAATCAGTCGGACGGTGCGACGGGTACAGCCGAATCTTCTCTCGAATCGAAAACATCAACCGACCAAAGCTCCAACTAACTTCCTGCGGCTATTTTGAACACCGACCAATCCATTCCGTGGCGGACACGACCCGATTTGCAATCGGTCGAACATGCTGCGCCGTCGGCCGCCGGCGCTGTGACGTTTACCGTCAAAGACCCGATCAAAGATGAATTTTACTTCTTTAGCCAACTCGAATTCTTCTTTCTCAAACATTTACGTTGCCCGCAAACATTTCAATCACTGATCCAAGCCGCCTCGACAGAACTAGGACGCAAGTTAGGCATCAAGGAGATTCAAAATTACTTGCGGCACTTGGCTCGCGACAACTTGATCGTCCCGCAAAAACTTGGAGATGGTGAGCGACTATTTCACCAGCACAATTTTGAAAAAAGCGGCCGCTTGAAACAAATGGCGATGGGCATTCTGAGCATTCGGCTCACTGGTTTTCATCCTGGCGCTCTGCTGCCACCTATGAAACCACTGGGCTGGCTGTTCTTCAATCCCATCACGCTGGTCATGTTCATGATCGCGCTGACGACGACAACGTTGTTTGCTGTGTTTTCGTTCAATTCACTTGGTGCGATCGTACCTGGATTTGCGGAACTGATTACTCCCGGGCATCTGTCGCTGGTCTTGATTGGATTTGTCGTCGCCAAAGTTCTTCACGAACTCGGTCATGCGCTCGCTTGCCAATACACGGGGCATGAGTGTTCCGAGATGGGCGTCCTGTTATTGGTCTTCATCCCATGTCTCTACTGCGATGTTTCAGACATGTGGACGGAAAAGAGTCGGTCGAAGCGGATTTTGGTTTCGCTTGCCGGCGTCTATGTCGAACTTGGAATCGCCGTCATCTGTTTTTGGATTTGGTTTCTGACCGTTCCCGGACCGCTCCACAATCTTTGCTACAGTCTGATGCTAATCACGTCGGTCAGTACGATTTTTGTGAATGGAAACCCGCTGATGCGATACGACGGCTACTACGCACTTTCTGATCTTGTGCGGATCCCAAACTTGGCATCGGTCGCCCGTGAGTCTCTGGCTACTTCAATTAGCCAAACTTTTCTTCGCAAAGAAAATTTGGTTCGCGAAAATAGACTTTCTCGTTTCTTGTTGACGTACGCGTCCTGCTCTTCGGTCTATCGTTGGTTAATCATGATTGCAATCGGAGTTGGGATTTGGACATTCTTTGACTACCAACAACTTCGATCGATTGGCATGATCGCCGTCTCAACCATTGCGATGTTGTCGCTGGTTCCGCTGATGGTTGGTACGAAACAATCGTTTTCCAACATTCGCAAATTTGGTTTGCGCTGGTTCAACGCTCTCCTCTGCCTCGGTTTGATTGGCGGTGTTCTGTACGGTGCGCTTGGGCTGGAGTTTTCTCATCGAATCTGGGGGCAAGCCGAGATTCAATTGAGTGATCCGGCCTATATCTTTTCTACGTCCAATGGAAAATTCATCACCGAGCTGGAAGACGGTCAAATGGTGACAGCCGGAGAATTGATTGGCACGATCGAAAACCGCGAGCTTGAAATGGAGAGAATTACGCTATCCAGTGAGCTTCGCGATACCAAATTGAATTTGGAATCGCTTGAGATGCGATCGGACTCCCATCTCCTGGCGGGCAAAGTCGAATTCTGGAATCAGCGAATCATCACACTGAACCAACAACTGGAAGAAAACGAAACCCTCCGCATGCGATTGGAAATTCGCTCGCCCGCAACGGGCCAAGTCGTTGCCTTCAAATATCAGGATGCTCCAGCCGGATCGGAAACACTACCCAAAACGACAGGCGATCTATTCGATGAAGAAAACGTCGATTGTCAAATCAGCCGCGGTGATCCTATTTGTTACGTTGGGCAAAACTCTCGACTAAGAGGCTTCATTGCTGTCGATGAGAAAGACATCGAATTGGTTTCCGCCGGCCAGCAAGTCAAATTAGCGATTCCTTTTCGTAAGGATCCGTTGCTGGCAGAAGTCGTCGACGTTTCGATTGAAAAGGACGACGAACTGTTTGACGCATCTAGCCAAATCGCTGACAGTTCGATGATTCCGGATCGACAGGTAACCTATCGAGTCGAGATCGAGTTCGATGCCGATCCCAAAGTTCGTGTGGGCTCACTTCTGCAAGCAGTCATCATCTGCCAGGAAACAAATATGACTCAGTTTGTTGGTCGCTGGCTGCGGAACTCTTTTTGGTTTTAGTCGCGAACGATTGACAGAACAGCAATCAAAAAACGCGAACAAGTCCAAGACTTGCTCGCGTTTTTGATAAGTCGTTTTTCAGCGTTGCTAAACTTCGTTTCGAACTTGCAAATACTGAATTTCCGGCTTTACAGCCCAGCCAAAATTATGCCGACCACGAGAATTTGAGCGGCCGCACCTCGTCCTGATTTGACCAACGAAGTCTTGTGGGCGGGATTGCAATTGCCCGGACGATAGTAGCCAAGCCCGTACTCGCATTGGCTGCCGCTGGCTCCATTGGCTTGGACTCGATAAGGCAGCGTCAAGACCGTCGAAGCAAACTTGTAGCCAGAAACCAAGGGCTGAAGATTGCCTTTGTGGTTGCCATATCGTTCCAGGTTTTCATCTTCGAAGTACAAAGGACGATACGCGACATTCGGGCTCTCCCAAGTCTTGTACTTAACCGAACATCCGTTGGCCACGGTCGGGGCCGCCTGCAACATGCCATTGAAGCTTGTATTTGGATTCGCAATGTCACGCTTGTAAACGGTTCGCTGCATTGAATTGTGGGCGATGCCACCGTAGAGGTTTCCAACTGGAATCTTGTCGATCAAATTGTTCCCTTCTGGCTCATCCGACGAACTCTCTTGGTCGTCTTCTATCATGTCGTCTGTCTCTGAGGTTTCCAGATCATCGGAATCTGATGAGTCCGCATCTTTGGCGGGAGCCTCGGCTGCTTTCTCGTCTTCCTCGTTCATCAAATCAAACGCGCCGTCGCCCTGTTGGTCGTCTTGATCCTGAAGTCGAAAAAGGCCTCGTCGGTTATCCGTTAACCGGTAGCGAACCGGCAGTGACGTAGCGGGCCGCCCAATTGACTGAGATTGTCGTTGCGAACCAATTCTTCCGCTCACCACTGAAGGCCGGGTTGTGGGAGGATTTCTGTCCCCAATAGAACGATTTGCAGGAACGATTTGATAGCTGGTTTGTGCCATCACTTGTCCTGCATTCGGTGCAAGCAGAACCGCGACCGCAAAAAGCATCGCGTTAGTAAGGCGTATTGTTCTCTTAGGCATGCTCGTTTTCCCGCTAAAAGTTGCAACATTCATGTCAATCATCGGCCTTACCAAACCACCCGCTTTACCGAGACTTATGCCGGCCACGGATTTGGCCTATTTAACCCAGTCTATGCAAAATAAGTGGAAGTTTTGGGGGCTAGAATTACAATCGAAAGGTTGAGCCAAATCTTTCGGAATTGTAATTGTGCGCAAGAAAAAGCCAGATAAAAACACCGATCAGCCTCATCAACCGACGCCCGATCCGGCCGGTCTGAAACACACGAAATTGGAACGAAGACGACTGCTAAACGCAGACTTCGGATTCGATGGTTCGAACCTGCTGTTCGACAATTTTGTTGACTCGAGCTCCGACGACAATCGGCTGACGATCGGCGATGACGGATCCAACTATCTCTTCACGTTGGAAGATGGCGTCTTCGGCGGTGCCGATACGGCGGACATCATCGGAAGTGGAACCAACACACTGAGTGTCGACAAGTCGGTGGCTGGGCTTGTTTCAATCATCCTCAACAGTAATACCTCTGACCAATTTGATCTTGAGTTCGACGACTTCGAGTTTGGCGGTTCGTTCGAAATCTCAAACAGTGGCGGCACCGAGTTTGGTTCTGTTTCTCAATTGACGGGCACAAGTTTTGAGAACATGGGTGTACTCGATATCAGCGGCGCGCTTGATATCGATTTAAGCAATTCTGGAAACGACTTCAACCAAGTCAGCATTCTTTCGGCGCAACAAGTTTCGCTTACCGATGTGAACTCGATAACCATCAACGGACTGGCGACTGACGCTGGAGCCCAAGTCACAGCCGGCGCTGGAATCGATATTGCTGGCAACATCACCAACGGAAGCACTGGATCCATCATCCTCGACGCCAACGGCGGTGATGTTTCAGTTGGAGCCGAAGTCTCCAACGCTCTCGATATCACGGTTACTGCCAGCGACAACATTCTGTTTGAGGACGGTGGTTCGGTATCGACAACTTCGACCACCGGATCGACAGCCATTGAATTGACGGCTGGCGATTCGATCCTGGACAATAGCACTTCCGAAGATGCCAACATTCAGACTCAATCAGGCACCTTGCGTTTGGACGCGGTCAACGGCATCGGCGCGGCTGGAGACGGAGATCTAGACGTCGATGTCACTGGTGTGCAGTTCAGTACAACAGGTGATATTCACCTTACTGACATTGGTGGCGGCTTGGAAATCAGCGAAGCTTCCAGCACAGGAGGCGCTGCAAACATCACCGCCAACAGCCCGTTGACGATTTCCGCTGACGTGACCGTCGGCGCGTCATCAAGCTTCACGGCCGGTAACTCCGGTCTGGTTAACGATGATCTGACGATCAACAACAATGCGATCGTGACACTTAATGGAGCAAGCCAAACACTTACGTTCACCGCTGGCGACGATGTCATTTTTGATAGTGGTCGTGTCGTCACGACAGGAACAGACAATACGGTTGTCGTCACAGCCGACGACGAAAGTGGAGTCGACGGGGACAGAGGGTCAATCACAAATTCGGCAGGCCTTGTTGAAACCATCACGACCAACACCCTAAGACTCTCTGCCGCCGATGGAATTGGCGACAGTGGTGGAGATGTCGGGACAACACCATCTGAAGCGCTCCGAATCAATGCAGATAGCGTCTCCGCCAACAACTCAATCACCAATTCAATCCTGATCACTGAGACTGATTCGGTAACGATCGATGGATCGGGCATCACAAATTTTCACTCTGATGCCAAATTGACTACCGGTGGAAATTTAGCGATCGATGCGGCCATCGATTTGCAAAGTGGCGGACTCTTGTTCCTTGATGTGGGTGGCAACGTCACGCAAACCGCTTCGCTGACAGCGTTTTCGCTTGGCCTGATGGTCGACGGATCAACGACGCTTCAAAACGCTGCCAACGACGTCAACTTTTTCGCAGCCGACAACGGCGGTTTTACTTATTTCACGGATGTTGATCCTCTGATCATTGGTTCAGTCACGGTTGACGGGATGACGGTTTCCGGCATCACAACAACCGATGACGACGTCAAAATTTCGACGGGCGGATTTTTAAACATCAACGAAGCCATCGATATTGGAACTGGGAACCTGCTTCTTGATGTAGCTGGAAACGTCACCCAGATTTCCGCGATTACTGCGAACGGTTTGGCGTTGATGGTCGATGGCGACACGACGTTACAAAACACTCTCAACGATATCGGTTTGCTTGCGGCCGACAATGGCGGCAGCACCAACCTCCGTACCGCTAACGATTTGGCTGTGGGTAGTGTTACGGTCGACGGGATGACAGTTGCTGGAATCACGACCAGCAACGACAACGTCAAACTGACGGTTGGAGATGATCTTTCAATTGATGAATCGGTCAATGTTGGATTTGGAGATTTGTTTTTCAACGTTGATGGTTCGGTAAGTCAATCAGCGACCATCATCGCCGACAAACTAGGCTTAATGGTCGTGGGAGACACGATTCTTCAAAACGTTGGCAATGACATCAATACGCTGGCTGCCAATAACGGAGGAGTTACCTACTTCACCGATTTAGATGCATTGGTGATCGGTTCGGTCACGGTCGACGGAATGACAGTTGCCGGACTTACGACTAGCAATGATGACATTAAGATTTCGACGAATGGATTTCTTCAAATAGTCGATACGATCAGCGCAGGTACAGGAAACGTATTTCTCGATGTTGGAGGTTTTCTAACGCAACGTGCAGCCATCAATGCCAATGCGCTGGGGCTGATGGTCGACGGAAACACGACGCTTCAACATCCAAGTAACGATGTAAATACGTTCGCAGCCAACAACGGCGGATTCACGTACTTCACCGATGTTGATGCTTTGATCGTTGGCTCCGTCACGGTTGACGGTATGACTGTCACGGGAATTTCAACGACCAACGATGATATAAAAATTTCAACCGGTGGATTTCTGGTCATCAACCAAGCCATCGACGCAATCGCAGGAAGCATATTTTTAGATGTCACCGGTGATGTGACTCAATCCGCCGCCATTACTGGAAACGCACTCGGATTGATGGTCGACGGAACGACGACGTTGAACAACGCTGCCAACGATGTGAATACGCTCGCAGCCAACAATCAGGGCGCGACCTACTTCACGGACTCGGATGCCTTGATCATTGGCTCGGTTACCGTTGACGGCATGACAGTTTCTGGAATTAGCACTGCCAATTCAGAAGCCAAAATTACAGCCGACGGGTTTCTGGTGATCAATGATTCAATTGACGTTGGCTTCGCTAATTTGTTTCTCGATATCGCTGGCGACGTCACACAAACCGCTTCGATTTCAGCCAACGCTCTGGGATTGATGGTTGACGGAAACACAACGCTGCAGAACGGATCCAACGATGTTAACACCATCGCAGCTGCCAATGGTGGATTTACTTACTTCACCGATGTTGACCCTTTGATTGTTGGTTCAGTAACGGTTAACGGCATGACCGTAACGGGAATCACAACCGCCGACAGCGACATCAAGCTAACGGCGGGTGGATTTTTGGCGATCAACGAAACCATCGATGCGGGAACGGGCAGCCTGTTCCTGGGCGTTGCCGGCAATGTAACGCAAACCGCTTCAATCACAGCCAACGCGTTGGGTTTGATGGTTGATGGCGACACCCTGTTGAGAAATACTGCGAATGATGTTGATGTTTTCGCAGCCAATAATGGTGGCGAAACGATTTATGTCGACACAGATGATCTCGCCATCGGCTCAGTAACCGTTGCTGGGATGACCGTTTCAGGAGTCAACACCTCAAACGACGATACAAAGATTTCGACTGGTGGAAGTTTGTCGATTGATCAAGCCGTCAACCTTATTTCTGGAAACCTGTTCCTCGATGTTAGTGGTGACCTGACTCAGTCCGCTTCCGTAACCGCCAATTCACTCGGATTGATGGTTGATGGAAATACACGACTGCAAAATACAGCCAATGACGTCAACACGATCGCGGCTGACAATGGCGGATTGAATTACTTCACAGATGTCGACGCTCTGATCGTTGGCTCGGTCACGGTTGATGGAATGACCGTTACTGGAATTTCGACTGCCAATGCCGATGCTAAACTCTCCGCCGGTGGTTTCATTGCAATCAACGAAGCCATTGCTCTCGGAACGGGTGACCTGTTCTTGGACGCGGGCGGAAACGTAACCCAGACAGCCTCCATCACTGCGGCATCGCTGGGCTTGATGGTCGACGGCGATACGACGCTGCAGAATCCGGCCAACAGTTTCGCGACCATCGCTGCAAACAACGGAGGAACAACGCTCGTTTCTGACACGGGCGATTTAGCCATTGGCTCGGTCACGGTTGATGGCATGACTGTCGTTGGAATGACGACTTCGAACGATGTCAAGCTAACCCTTGATGGCAATCTTTCAATTAGCGATGCCATCGCTTTATCACCTGGCAACTTGTTCTTAAACGTCGGTGGTAATGTCAGTCAAGCAGCTGCCATCTCTGGTGACGGACTTGGATTGATGGTTGGCGGCACAACATTCTTGGACAACGTGGCCAATGACTTCGCCACATTTGCTGCGGACAATCAGGGAGTCGTTTTCTACACCGATGTGAATGATCTTCAAGTCGGTTCAGTCGCTGTCGCTGGTATGTCCGTCAGTGGAATTGTCACCAGCAACGACAATGTCAAACTCACCGTCGGTGGCAATTTGGCGATTGACCAAGCCGTTGCCATTGGTGCTGGAGACATCTTCCTGAACGTAACTGGCAATGTCACACAGACCGCAGCCATCACAGCTCACGGATTGGGAATGACGGTTGGCGGCGATACGACTTTGACCAATGCCTCGAACAACGTCGATATCCTGGCGGCCGACAATACCGGCGCGACGGCATATACGGAGTCAGACAGCGTAACGTTTGGCACGGTGACTGTCGGTGGTTGTACCGTGACCGGATTTGATACAGACAACAACGATTTTAAGTTGTCAGTCGCGGGTGATTTATCAATCGACAGTTCCATTTCGACAGGAGCCGGGGATCTGTTTCTGGAAGTCGGCGGCAACTTGACTCAAACGTCAGCCATCACGGCCAACGGTTTCGGCTTGATGGTTAGCGGCAACACGACTCTGCAAGACGCTGGAAATGACGTTAACATTTTCGCAGCCAACAACGAAGGAACTACCCTCTTCACGGACATCGATGGTTTGGTAATCGGCACCGTAACGGTCGCCGGCTGCACAGCGATTGGTATCACGACCAGCAGCGACAATGTAAAACTGCTGGTCGGCGGTAGCCTTGAGATTCGCGATGCGATTGCAGTAGGAACAGGAAACTTATTCCTTGATGTCACAGCCAATGTCACGCAGACTGCGGCCATATCCGGTGGCGGGCTTGGTTTGATGGTCGACGGTTCAACCACGCTGCAAAATTCAGGTAACGATTTCGTCACGATCGCCGCCGATAATGGTGGCCAAACGCTGTACAGCGACGCTAATGATTTGGCGACAGGAAACGTTGTCGTCGACGGCATGTCGATTTCCGGAATTACAACGTCTGATGACGATGTGAAATTGTCAGCCGCCGGCAATCTGGCGATCAATGAAGCCATCGCCATTGGAACAGGAGATCTGTTTCTTGATATCAGCGGAAACGCAACTCAAACTTCAACCATCACGGCCAACGCACTTGGTTTGATGGTCGATGGAAATACGACGCTTCAAAACCCAGCCAATGATGTGAATATCATCGCGGCTGACAACGGTGGATTTACTTACTTCACCGATGTTGATGAACTTGCAGTCGGCACAGTTATCGTCGATGGGATGACAGTCATTGGAATCAGTTCGAGTGACGATGATGTCAAGCTGACGACCGATGGAGACTTGGTAGTCAGCCAGGCAGTGGCCTTGGGTGGCGGCAACCTATTTCTCGATGTCGCTGGCAACGTTACTCAATCCGCCGCGATCACTGCCAATTCGATCGGCATGATGGTCGACGGAACGACTCGACTCCAGAATGCCGCTAACGATGTGAACTTCATCGCGGCTGACAACGGTGGATCTACTTACTTCACCGATGTTGATGATCTGACAGTTGGCTCGGTCACGGTCGACGGCATGACGGTGACTGGAATCACAACCAGCGATGACGCGGTCAAACTTTCGGCTGGTGGTAATTTGGCGATCAACGAAGCAATCGCAACCGGTACCGGCAGCGTATTTCTTGACGTTGGTGGCAACGTGACTCAAACAGCCGCGATCACTGCTAATTCACTTGGATTGATGGTCGACGGTTCAACCCGATTGCAAAATGCCGCCAACGATGTGAACTTTTTTGCGGCCGACAACGGTGGTGAAACTCTCTACAACGATGTGAACGGTCTGGCCATTAGTAGCGTTACGGTCGACGGCATGACCGTCACTGGAATCACGACGACAAACGACGATGCCAAACTTTCGGTTGGCGGCAACTTGACGATTGACCAAGCCATCTCGCTTGGCTCCGGCGACCTGTTTTTGGATGTCCGAGGCAATGTCACTCAATCCGCTGCCATCGTAGCTAACGCACTTGGCATGATGGTCGACGGAACGACTCGATTGCAAAATGCCGCCAACGATGTGAACTTCATTGCGGCCAACAACGGTGGAGTCACCTACTTTTCTGATCTTGATAACTTGATTGTCAGTTCCGTAACCGTTGACGGAATGACCGTCACTGGAATCACAACCTCTGATGACGATGTGAAACTATCGGTTGGCAACATCTTGGTCGTCAATGAAGCAATCTCGTTAGGCAATGGTGATCTATTCTTTGATGTCCGTGGCAACGTCGTTCAGACCGCCGCTATCACAGCCAATTCACTTGGTCTGATGGTTGATGGAACGACTCGACTCCAAAACCCATCTAACGATGTAAATTTCATCGCCGCAGACAACGGAGGGTTTACCTACTTCACCGATGTTGACGATCTAACAGTTGGTTCGGTCACGGTTGATGGTATGACCGTCACTGGGATTACAACCAGCGACGATCCCGCCAAATTATCAGCTGGCGGTGACATCGCGATCAACGAAGCGATTGCGACCGGAACCAGTAACTTGTTTCTCGATTCACGAGGCAATGTGACTCAAACGGCCGCCATCACGGCCAACTCACTCGGATTGATGGTCGACGGAACGACGCGATTGCAACACGTTTCCAATGACGTCAATTTCCTTGCTGCTGAAAACGGTGGCGAGACGTTGTTCAATGACGTCAATGATTTGATTGTTAGCAGTGTTGTTGTGGATGCGATGACGGTGACCGGCATCACGACAACGGACGACGATGCAAAACTCTCCGCCGGTGGTAACTTAACAATCAATCGAGCCATCGCACTTGGGACGGGCAACCTATTCTTGGATGTTGGTGGCGATGTCACACAATCCGCAAACGGAACCATCACTGCTGATTCACTTGGCCTGATGGTCGACGGAAATACGCGACTCCAGAATGCAGCTAACGATGTCAACACGATCGCCGCTAACAACGGCGGCTTTACCTACTTCACTGACGCTGATGATTTGGCCGTTGGGTCGGTAACAGTTGATGGCATGCTGGTGACGGGTGTTACGACCACCGACGACAATGCAAAACTTTCAGCTGGTGGCGACATTACGATCAACGAAGCCATTTCCTTGGGAATGGGCGATCTGTTCCTTGATTCACGAGGCAACGTCACTCAAACCGCAGCGATCAACGCGAATGCTTTGGGCCTGATGGTCGATGGCAATACAACGCTTCAAAACGCTGCCAACGATGTCAATTTTATTGCGGCCAACAACGGCGGATTTACTTACTTCTCCGATATTGATGATCTGACCGTCAGTTCGGTCACAGTAGATGGGATGACGGTCACTGGAATCACAACCGGCGATGCCAACGCAAGGCTTACTGTTGGTGGTGATCTGGCAATCAACAACGCGGTCACTCTAGGCAGTGGCGACCTTTATCTTGATGTTCGCGGGAATGTGACTCAAACCGCAGCGATAACGGCGAATGCACTGGGCATGACAGTTGATGGAACAACTCGATTGCAAAATGCGAACAACGATATCGCGATTATTGCTGCCAACAACCTTGGAGAAACTCTTTACAGTGATCTCAACGATTTGGCGGTTGGCACCGTCACTGTCGACGGTGTCACGGTTACGGGAATCACGACAACTGATGACAATGCCAAACTAACAACTGGTGGCAACCTGGCAATCGGTGAAGCCATCAATTTGGGCACCGGTGACCTTTTCCTCGACGTAACCGGAAATGTTACGCAAACAGAATCCATCATCGCCCATGGACTTGGCATGATCGTCGGTGGAAACACGACGCTATTGAATGCAGCGAACGACGTTGACGTCTTGGCATTCGACAACATGGGAATCACCCAGTTCAGCGATGTCGACGATTTTGCTGTAGGCACTGTGACCGTTGATGCTTGCACTGTGACGGGCATGACATCAAGTGCCGATGTGAAGCTTGCTGTTGGCGGCGACCTGTCGATTGATGCGGCAATTGATGTAGGAGTTGGCAATCTGTTCTTGGAAGTCACTGGCAACGTGACTCAAACGGCCGCCATCTCAGGCACCGGATTAGGCATGATGGTTGGCGGCACAACAACCCTCCAAAATGCGGCGAACGATTTTGATATCTTTGCCGTCGAGAACGAAGGAACAACACTCTATACGGACGTTGATGGATTGATTGTTGGAACGGTCACGGTTGGAACTTGCACGGCAACTGGAATCGTCACCAGCGATGACAATGCAAAACTGCTCGTTGGTGGTGATCTCGCGATCAATGAAGCAATCACCATTGGAACAGGCGACTTGTTCCTCGACGTTGCGGGCAACGTCACGCAGGCGGCTGCCATCAACGCCAATTCGCTGGGCTTGATGGTCGATGGGAATACACGATTGCAGAACGCTGCCAACGATGTGAATTTTATTGCAGCGAACAACGGCGGATTCACGCACTTCACCGATGTTGACGACCTGACTGTCAGCTCCGTCACCGTCGATGGGATGACCGTCACTGGAATCACGACGATCAACAATCCGTCCAAATTGACCACGGGCGGCGATTTGGCGATTGATGCCGCGATCGCACTTGGAACTAGCAATCTGTTCCTTAATGTTGACGGAAACGTGACACAAACAGCCTCGATCATGGCCAACTCGCTCGGGCTGATGGTTGATGGCACGACGCGATTGCAGCACGCAGCCAACGACGTGAACTTCTTCGCGGCTAACAACGGTGGCGAAACGCTCTTCAATGATGTTGACGATTTAATCGTCAGCAGTGTCCTTGTCGATGGCATGATAGTCACGGGAATTACGACGACCAACGACGATGCGAAACTTTCGGCTGGCGGAAATCTTAGATTCAACGAAGCCGTCGACCTTATTAACGGCAACCTGTTCCTGGATGTTCGCGGAGACGTGACTCAATCGGCAACGGGAGCTATCGTCGCCAATTCACTTGGCATGATGGTTGATGGAAACACGCGTTTGCAAAATTCAGCCAACGACGTCAATACGATCGCAGCCAACAACGGCGGATTTACTTACTTCACTGACGTCGATGCGTTGATTGTCGGTTCAGTCACCGTTGACGGGATGACAGTCACTGGAATTACGACCAGTGACGATAACGTCAAACTTTCGGCCGGTGGTTTTATCGCCATCAATGAAGCCATCGCGCTGGGCGATGGCGACTTGTTTCTGGACGCTCGTGGAAACGTAACCCAAATAGCTTCCATCACGGCGGATGCACTCGGATTGATGGTCGATGGCACGACTCGATTGCAAAACGCAGCCAACGATGTCAACACGATTGCGGCCAGCAATGGCGGTGAGACGCTCTACCGCGACGTTAACGATTTGGCCGTCGGCTCGGTGACTGTTGACGGCATGACCGTCACAGGAATCACGACCACTCATGATGACACCAAGCTATCGGTTGGCGGGAATCTGGACATCAATGAAGCAATCAACTTGGCCAGCGGAGATCTGTTTCTGGATGTTCGCGGCAACGTGAATCAAACCGCTTCGGGCACGATCGTTGCTGATTCGCTTGGCATGATGGTCGACGGAAACACGCGATTGCAAAATCCAGCCAACGATGTGAACTTCATCGCGGCCAACAATGGTGGATTCACCTACTTCACCGACGTTGACGTTCTTATCGTTCAATCAGTCACCGTCGACGGCATGACAATCGACGGAATCACCAGCAGCAATGACGACGTTAAGTTGTCTGTTGGCATGAGCCTGTCTATTCAGGAAGCAATCAACCTCGGTGCGGGCAACCTGTTCCTTGACGTTCGGATGGATGTCAGTCAAACCGCTTCAGGCACGATCGTTGCTAACTCGCTCGGCATGATGGTCGATGGAAACACTCGATTGCAGAATACCGCCAACGATGTGAACTTCATCGCGGCGAACAACGGTGGATTCACTTACTTCACCGACGTTGACAATTTGATTGTCAGTGCAGTGACGGTCGATGGCATGACGGTGACAGGTATCGTTACCAGCGATGACGACACAAAACTTACCGCCGGCGGATTCCTAACCATCAATGAAGCGATTGCCTTGGGAGCAGGCGATTTGTTCCTAGACGTCACGGGCGACGTGACTCAGACCGCTTCGATCACAGCGAACGCTTTGGGCTTGATGGTTGACGGAGACACACGGCTGCAAAATGCTGCCAACGACGTGAACATCATCGCTGCCGACAATGGCGGATTCACGTATTACAACGACGTCGATGATTTGATCGTTGGTACTGTCATCGTCGATGCCATGACGGTCACTGGAATCACCACCAGCGATGACAACGCAAAACTTTCCGTCGGTGGCAATCTCGAAATTAATGAAGCCGTGGCACTTGGAACCGGTGACTTGTTCCTTGATGTTCGCGGAAACGTGACTCAAACAGCAGCCATCACCGCTAATGGGCTGGGCATGATGGTCGATGGAGACACGCGACTGCAGAATGCGGCGAACGATGTGAACATCATCGCCGCCAACAACGGCGGATTCACTTTCTACAATGATG
>CAZPTT010000011.1:22731-65407 GCA_964589435.1 uncultured Pirellulaceae bacterium | reverse complement strand
TCTACAAGAAATGCTGGATAAGAATCATCGAAACGAGCCCGCTCTTCTTGATTTCCGCTCTACCGGCTAAAAGAATTCTTTCGGGTTCAACCACTCGTAAATTAGCCAAATGTCGCCAGAATTTCAACAAGCGTAACAACGCAAATGTTGTTGTCAGGGTTGCGGATTTGTTACAACAGATCACCTCTGCCATGGGCGGCCGCCAAATTTAGCTGCTTCACAGTTTTCTTAACGATTGGGAGCAATTACTCGAATCGAGATGTGGGTTTGCCTTGGCTTTTGCATGGATACGGTTCGGTTCTGTAACTTGCCGGAGTTTAAGGGAGTGCCAATAGCTCGTTTTGGGGTTATCTTCTTGAGTTGTTTCTCTGGCAAGCTCACTGTTTAAGCTTGTTGACTTGTTACCCCTGGCGTTCAACGACCCATGACAATCCAACTCATCGTGACCCACCCAGGCGGAGCCCATAAAGACGATTTCTTGGCCTGTTGTTTGCTCGCCCATTTGCATGGTGCACCAATTCAGCGGAGGGAGCCAAGCGATGAGGATTTGGCCAACGTCGCGACTTGTGTTGTTGACGTCGGCGGCGTCCACGATGCGCAGCTGAAGAATTTCGATCATCATCAATTTCCGCGAGACGCTCCTCCATTGTGCGCTCTTTCTTTGGTGCTTCAGGATTTAGGGATCTATGAAGACGCGTTATCTTTTTGCGCTTGGCTTCGTCCTGCTGAGTGGTTGGATACGCTGGGGCCCAACGAAACCGCAAAGCTGATGGGGATTCCGCGAGCGGCGTTCAGCGATTTGAATTCGCCGATCGACATCACGCTGCTAAACCGATTTGCAAGTTGCGCCGAAATTACACCCGACAATCCGGTCTACCAAGTGATGTGTATGGTAGGCGAAGACATCGTGAACTACGTCCATTCGTTGCGCGAAAGGTTGGACTTTTTGGAGCAGCACAGTCAATGGTGGACAATCGAAACCGATGGGGCTGGTGAAGCGCCTATCCAAGCTTTGTTCTTGGAGCAAAGTGATGTGATTGCAAATGATCCTTCGTTCGGACTATACGCGTTCATCGCGGAGCAAGAAAAAGCAAATGAAGTCCATGCGTTGGTTTACCCGGATCGACGTGGCAACGGGTATGGCTTAACGCGATATGAAGATTGCCCACGCTTGAATTTTTCGTTGATCGAAAACCTAGACGACGTTCGGTTTGCTCATAAACGTGGTTTCGTCGCGAAAGTCGAAGCCACAGCCCCTGACCGCCTAAAGGAATTGCTGAGCCTTGCGATTGTGTAGCCAGTTTGCGATGTAGATGGAATGCGAATGATATTAGCGTCAATTAGTGTTCATCGGCGGTTGGATCCGTCGTGTTGTTCGGGTGCCAGCCCGTGGATCGGAACCGGGAATTCGAACCGCAAATAGACGCTGATGAACGCTAATCTCCCGCGGAGGTGCTTCGGTGAGCAGCGACGCGTACCCCAATAGGATGAAGCTTGTTGTTGTCTGCCAATCATTGGTCTGGTCTTCGGCCTAGCCCGCCAAAGCGCTGAGCGATAGGATCTTTCAATACCTAAGTCGAATCATTGGTTGATCTTTGTTACGACACACTCTCTACCGTGACTCAAGAGAAACGGTTCTCGCGCGTCGGCCTCCAGCACAGGCATCCAGGATCTATTATCATGAAGAAACACGAATGGCGTGAGAAGAACGAAGAGGGCGAGACTCGTTTGGTGACGGCCACACGGCATGCCGGCAAATGGAAGCTTCGGTCTCGATTGAAGTCGGAACCGGACTGGACTGAATTTCCAGCCATCGAATTTGACGATCTTGAAACTCTCCACGAGATTATTTCGAAAAAGTATCAGCGAAGCCGTGTGCCTCACGAACACGTTTTAGAAATCGAGGCACTAATGGCCGCTGCCAAGCCTCCGCGTCAGTGATCGTGTAGCCTGGTTTCCTCGCCACTCTCGGCCTTTAAGAGATCCAGTTTCCGTA
Organism: uncultured Pirellulaceae bacterium; assembly: GCA_964589435.1. Classification (GTDB taxonomy): domain Bacteria; phylum Planctomycetota; class Planctomycetia; order Pirellulales; family Pirellulaceae; genus Mariniblastus. The sequence goes on along the minus strand of CAZPTT010000011.1, from coordinate 63,411 downwards.
AGCATCAAGATCAAAGTTGATGGCTCCAGCCAGCCTGAAACGATCTGTTCCACCGTTGACCGATCCGGCAAACACCGTTTGGAAATTCCAAATTTGGCGAAGGTAAACATTAGGGACGAACATTCTCAACTCGTCGCCTTCACCAATCAGGAAATCATTACCGGAGGTGTCTGTGAAATAAGCCGTATCAGAACCTCCACCGCCATCGACCAAAGTTGTTTGGAATCCTTGGGCAGACATTCTTACCGCGTCGTCCCGAAGCGTGGTTTGCTCCGCGCTCATAAATAGATTCTCGTTCCCCGTAGAGCCAATCAGGCGAGCCACATCTTGTCCCCCGACGCTCGAAGTCGCTAAGTTGTAATCAAAACCTATTGCGAGATTTGAAAATGTCGGGCCCGACATGAATCCAAAATTTGGCTTAGCCGTGAACCTGTCATTTGAAATCGAATCAGAGAATCGCGCCGTATCTTCACCGAGCGAAGCGTTAACATAAACGGCCGGGAATCCAATGGCTTCGAACGTTGCCGAACCGTCGACCGCTTCCAGTTTCGTGCCCAAGGGTGAAGCGGTCAGTCGATCGTTTCCCGAAGTATCGTTGAGAAATGCTTCATCGAGACCGCCACCTGCATTGGCAGTCACGTTATCGAATCCTCTGACTTGTCGACGGTAATTTTCGCCAATGATCCCAGCGTAGCCTGGGAGAACGGAAAAAGTCTCTGTTTGAGTCGAGCCGTTGAAAAAGGAGGAGCTGGATTCTGTGCCACCCGCAACAGCCGTCACGTTGGAAAATCCATCGGTTGCAATGGTTGAGTTGCCATCAATCAGTTCGGTGTCGAGATGACTGCTGTTGAACCGTAGACTCTCAGAGGATCCAAGGTGAAAAGCACGATCCGAACCTGAGCTAGAGAACGCCATGTGATTTTCAAAGTCGAAAGCGCTCGCGACGGTTTTCGTCTCGGTAGAAAAAAACGCGGATCCGGGTCGCGTGTAAAAGACCTCGTCGGCAGGTGTGTCCCAGAATGTAGCTGAATCATTACCGTCACTTCCGCGAGCGACAACGATCGAGAAGTTAGTCACCGTCACGTTGGGATCGACAAGCGGATCGGGGGAGACAAGTGTGGCTGAGTTCGCCGGCCTACCAAACTCAAAACTGTCATCGAAATCGGTTCCCCAGAGAATGGCGCGATTGTCGCCGCCTTCAATGGCTTCGACCTTCGTTTCTTCAAACCCGGAAAAGGAAAATGCTCCCGAGCCGCCAAGGATGGTTCCAGTTTTGTCACGCGAAATAAATGTCGCGTTGGATTCCGAAAGGGTTACATTGGCTTGGTCTTCTCCACCACCTCCGACTGTGCGAACGCTGTCGAAACCTGTTGCTGAAAACTGAAAGTTACCTCCGGTCATTTGAGTGATCACCTCGTCTCGCAGGAACAATTCATCTTGGTCTGTTCCATAGAAGAAGACTCGATCGAATCCTGCTTCGTCATCGGCCGGATCTGACGATGCTTCAAGCATTTCGGCGTTCAAGATGTTAATCAGGCTTGCTTCGTTAGAAATCGTCGTGTGGCGATCCTCAAATACGACCGTGTCATCCAATTCGCTGGTTGAAATTTTCACAGAGTCCTTACCGCCCAATGCATCAATGGAAATTTCACCGACGAGAACACGATTTAATTCTGTCGTCTGGTCATTGATCTTTACGAGAACGCTGAACGTACTAAACGAGATTTCGATCGTATCGTCGTTGGTTGTGCCGCTTAGGTGAATCGGGATCGGAGTCGTGCGAAACGGGATGAATTCAACAAGCGGTCGATCTGGCGAGTCATTCATGTCAACGATTTGGTTGTTGATCGCGGCTTCGCTTTCGGTTCTCCAATAGTTGTTTTTCATGTCGATGGGTGCAGCAATATCACCCGAGGCGGTTACTTGTCTGCCTATGAACAAGTTGTTGTCGCTGAATCGAATTGGTGAGTTCACTTCGGAGACGATCGAAAGTGTTCCGCCAATGGAAATTGTTGAATTGACGATGGTTCCTGTTGCCGTACTAGCGAACGACATGTCGGCACCAGAGAGAGCTGAATCGGTGACGTTGAACTGCCCGCCAGGCGTGACGATGTACCGAGTCAATGTGCTGGTGTCGCTTCTGACGCCGTCCATGTTGAGGACGCCAGAAATTTGAATGTTCGAGAACCGCTCCGGACCAATCTGTACGCCTTGACCGACATCCAACGTGACTCCTGCAGGAACGGAAAACGCAGGCGAATTAATGCGGTAGTGGGACAAATTGCCCATGACTCGAATGTTCAAGTTTGAATTTACAGTGCCGAAAATTTCAGCCATTGAGTCTTCCGCAAACGTGTTGTCCGCCAATGCTTCCAGGCCTTCCGGGGCTGCGCGAAAGGCAACTTGATCGAGCAGTGAATTGTTGTCGACAGTTACAGAATTGGTCTCTGACTCCAAGTAAACAGTGCCTTGGTTGAAAACATTACCTGTCACGTTGCCTGTGGATGTGTCGATGAAAAAGAAAGACTGCCCATCAATGGTTGAGTCGGTCAGTTCGAAATTTCCCGATTGTTTGACGACTACAAAGGCAGTGCCGCCAGAAATTGTGACGTCGTTGGCGATCAATGTGCCCGTTATGTCAACTCGATTGAGGAAGACTTCGAGGGCGGGTTCGATGGTAAACGTACTTCTGATATCCAGCGCGCCCGTTCGAAAACGGCTGACGTTTCCGAATGATTTCAACTCAAAATCTTCGGTGAGAGTCGAAAATGAAACATCGACGATTGATTGTTCTACAAATGAGTTGCCGCCATTGGCGATCGAGTCAAGCATTGAATCGGGGATGGAAAGTGGTTCCAAAGACTCGAAACTGGTATTGGAGATTGTCATGTCTCGATCAATAAGGACTTGGCCTGATCGAAATGTTGTGTTGTCAATACTTGCCGTGGTCGAACCTCCAACGGTCACCGAAAGGCCTGAAAACTCCGCGCCATTTTGAAAGTTCAATGTGGAAAGAGCGGTGGCATGAATCTGATTAAACTCACCGACGAATTTAGCGCCATCAACGATTAGAGTCCCACGAAAACCTGTGTCCAATCGTGCTCCTTCAACGGATTGGACTTCGACTCCAGGCGCGATCGTCAGTGATACGTTGGAATCAATCGTGATATCACCAACGATTGTGTATCCCTCAGCAAGGTCCCAGACGGTGTCCGTCGTGATGTTTCCGCTAACGTCGGCCAACAAATTCCTCTGTTCGAGCCGTTCGTAAGACTGGTGCGATGAAGGCGGGGATTTGGGTCGCCGAATTTTCGACTTGGTTCGGAGAAGTGAATACATGGAGAAGTCCGAGGAAGAGAGAGGAGATTGGGCAACGTTTACGAGGTCAATGGCCAAGATAGATAATAGCCAAGTTTTTCTCCGGTTGTAACTTATTTGAAGAGTTCCTCGGTTTGTTGGGGCTGTTCGGTTTTGCGACAGCGTTTGGGATCGTAAAATGAAAGATTCATGATTAAACAAATGAAGCTAAAATCGAAATCCGCCAAAGCAATTTGATATGCCAAAAAAATCCAAAAGTAGCAACAAGAAAAAAACAAAAAGGTCTCAAAGCAAAGGGAGCAAAAGCAAGCGCAAGGCTGGTCTCAATGCCACTGATTCTGAATTGACCTCTGAACAATTGCGTTGGAAATGCAACCTCGATGTGCTGCCGTTTGAAACCACCGCCGAAGTCGATCCGGCTCACGGTGTCGTCGGACAAGACACGGCCTACGAAGCCCTCAAGTTTGGCGTCCAGTGCCTCGCGCGCGGACAGAACGTCTACGTGAGAGGCGCTCGGGGTACTGGGCGAATTCGTATGGTGAAGCAGTTGTTGGCAGAGCTCGATCCTCAAACGAAGGACAAGCGTGATTTTTGCTACGTACACAATTTTGCTCGGCCTGATCACCCTCGCCTAATCGCACTGTCGCCAGGCAGCGCGCCAGAGTTCCGTCGTGAAGTTCAGCAAATGGCCGAGTTCTATGCGACTGGTCTTGCCAAGGCCCTTGAGTCAGAGCCACACCTCTCGCAGCGGCAAGCAATTCAAGACAAGATTGAATCGCAAGTCAAAGAAGTGACCGCGCCGTTGGAGGAGGATTTAGCCGCCAACGGAATGGCATTGGCTTCGATTCAGCAGGGCCCCGCCACTCAAACAATGATCTTTCCCGTTGTCGAAGGCCAGCCTATTCCGCCCGATCAATTACGGGCAATGGTCGCACAAGAAAAAGCGCCGGCTGAGCAGCTTGAAAAATTTGAAGCCGCCCTGCCCCAGTATCAAAAACGCCTCCAAGAAACTGGCCGCCAAGTCAGTGAAGTCGTTCGTGATGCTGGTCAGCAAATTCGAGAGCTCAACGAAGCCATCGTCCGAAAACTCTCCGCCGGATTTGCTGATCCGATTCTGGAAAAGTTCGACACGCCCAAGGTCAAAGCATTCATGAAGGAAGTCGTCGACAATGTTGTTGAGCATTGGCGTCATGGAAGCCAAACGGACGAAGTGCCGGACTTCAAAGAAATGTATGGTGTCAATATCGTGTTGACCCATACCGACGAAACGTCGCGACCGATCGTTGAAGAAGGAACGCCCAGTTTGATCAACCTGCTGGGAACGGTTGAGCCAAAATGGGGCCCGGGCGGAATGGCGATTTCCGACTATCGGGGAATTCGCGCCGGCGCTTTGTTGAGTGCGGACAGCGGTTACCTGATTCTGGACGTCAACGATTTGATTTCTGAACCGGGTGCCTGGCGGTCGTTAATGCGAACGCTGCGAACGGAACGCCTGGAGATCGTGCCACCAGAAATGGGCTGGATGAGGCAGCAGGTGGTAACGCAGCCGGAGCCGATTCCAGTGAACGTACGAGTCATTTTGATTGGTGACGTCGGAACGTATTATCAGTTGGATCATGCCGATCCGGACTTCCGCGAACTGTTCAAGGTGTTGGCTGATTTCGACAACGAATTGATTCGAGACGATACAGGAATCATGCAATACGCCAATGTCGTGGCGGCGTTGTGTGAGTCAGAATCCTTGCCGCCGTTTCATCGAGCGGCCATCGCCGCATTGGTCGAACACGGTGCCAGAATCGTCGCCCGAAAAGGAAAGCTGACCGCGAAGTTCGGCCGCATAGCGGACATTGCCGGCGAGGCCGCCTTCCTTGCGAAAGGTAAGTTGGTCAAAGAAAAACATGTCAAGGAAGCCGTCAAGCGAACGAAAGATCGTGCGAGCTTGCCATCGCGAAAATTTCGTGAGATGGTCGAGAACGAAACCATCATGGTTCAAACAGAAGGCAGCGTTGTCGGGCAGATCAATGGGCTTGCCGTGATGCGGTCGGGCCCGCTGACTTATGGATTTCCAGCGCGAATCACGGCAACGATTGGTCCAGGAAGCGCGGGTTTGATCAACATCGAAGGCCGAGCCCAGATGTCGGGTTCCATTCACACCAAGGGCTTTCATATTCTTGGTGGACTTTTGCGACGGCTTTTGAAGACGCAACATCCGATGGCGTTCAGCGCGTCACTTGCGTTTGAGCAAAGCTACGGTGGGATTGATGGTGACTCTGCGTCGGGTGCAGAGATTGTTTGTCTATTGAGCGCGCTGACTGATATACCAATTAAGCAGAGCATGGCCATGACGGGTGCAATCGATCAGATGGGGCACCTCGAAGCGATTGGTGGTGCCAACGAAAAGATTGAAGGCTACTTTGATGCCTGCGATTATTTTGGTTTGACTGGAGATCAAGGGGTGGTGATTCCTAAATCCAACGCCGGTGATTTGATGTTGCGTCAGGACGTGGTCGATGCGTGCAAGAAAGGCAAATTTCACGTCTATGCGGTGGACAATATTCACGACGCAATGGAGTTGATGACAGGGCATCCGGCTGGGCGAGTAGATGAAGATGGAAACTATCCAGCCGGTTCAATACTGGCTCAAGCTCACGATCGTGTGGAAGAGTTTTGGCGATTGACATTGGCCAGTCCACATCAAATCGCCAACGTCGAGCAATCGAGCGGGAACGATGACGATCAGCCAATCGTGCCGTTGAGTGTCAAGGGCGAGCGAAAGCGTCGGTAAATGAAGACAAATGGGTGGCGTTTAGTTGCGACCGTTATTAGCTACGATCGTTGCTTGGTGCTGGCTGTTGAGTAGTGCTGCTTCTTCGCTGCTCGGCTAAAAATTAACGCGTTACGTATTGTCTATTGCAACTTTCGAATTCAACATTCGTATGACGTGCACTCCTGCCCGTCATGGTTGATGGCGTCGTTTAAGAACGCTTGGCCTGCGAATGGATCGACTTTCGCGGTGAAGCCGTCAAGCAAATCGCTAAAAAAACGATCTCAAAAGGGTGGCTTGGATGGCTCATTGCAGATGGCGTGAATTTGTTTTCGCAGGCGCTTGATTTCTTCTGAATTGGGATCCAAAGCGACTTCCGAAAAGTAATCCTGGCCGATACCAAGATAATCCTTCATCATCTCAGCTTTTTCGGGAGATAGATCGACCAAGACGGCTTCCATTTCGAAATCTCGATCCCAAAGAATCAGGTCTGCGAGTTCTTCGGCCAAATCATTCCATTCCGCAATCGCCGGGCAGTCGATCGGAGGAAGGCGGGCGACAAACTCTTCTGAGAAATCCTCTCGAATTTCGTGGTTGCTTGAATACTGAAGTTCATGAAAGACACGAATGACCAGCGAGCGAAGATAGCAATCGGGTTCGCCTTCAAGTCGCGATAGATCGATTTCACATTCGATCAACCCTACGAGCTCGCGAAACAAAACATGAACGGTGGCTTCGCGAATCGAATTCAGTTCGGGAGTTGGCTCGTCTTCAATAAGCAACCCTCTGGCTACTTCGTGTAGAACGCTCAACTGCTGTGAAGGTTGGAGCGTGTTAAAGAGTGAAACTTCAGTGATGTGAGGTTGGCCAACATCGATTCCTGCGAGAATCATGTCTTGGACGCAGCCAATCAAAGTGCGAGCCAAATCAGCTTCTGCTCCGTACAGCGTCCGATCGCCCATCACTGTCTGCCACATCCTGATCACTCCGTTCAAAAATCCTTGCGTTGAAAGTCCTTCCGTTGAAAACCTTTCAATGGCCGCCATTAAAATTCGTCGCTCATTCGTTTGCAATCACTGCAAGCAAGTTTGTCGCGAGAAACTTCAAAGTTTTGTGATTCACAAAAACGCATGCGGAGATCTGCCAAAGTCCGCTGTTACGGCTTCGCTTTTCTTCGTAGAGCGCAATCGGGCAAAATCAACGATTTAACGTAGTGCCGGATCGCTCGTTTGGTTGAAAATAACACGCTTCGCCAAAGTTAACCACGATTCCGAGAATTTGGTTGTTTTGACTTTAATAATCAATCATTTTTCGTCGCAACTTTGCATGGGAAATAGCGTTTAATACAATGGCTAACGAGAACGTAACCCCTTTGTCAAATTAGGCCGATCATATTTTTCATTCTTCGTGGCATCGGTCGATCGTGTGGTTGTTGGGATTGGCACTGTCGCTGTTACTAACCAACCAAGATCTTCGAGCGCAAAGCACCGAGACGCCACAGGCTGGTGAAGCAACTTCTGAAATTCAGTTGCCTGATTTAACGGTTGCCCCGGAAGGCGAGACGGACAAGCAGCGTGTAGTTCGACTCTTCAAATCTGGCCAGTACGACGACGCTGCCGCACTGGCTCAAGCCGTTCATGCTGCCCAAGGCCAATTCAGTGTCGATGAGCGTTGGTCAATTTTTGCAGCGCGTTCTCAAATGGCGACCGGAAAATACGCCGATGCATTGAAGACACTTGATGAAGCGCTCAAACGGTTTCCTCGCAGTATTCGCTTACGCTGGATCGGTGCAGAAATTTGTCGATACAACGATGACATGAAACGTGCGGCCGTTTTGCTGAATGAAATAAATACTCGCGTCGGAGAAGACGGCTGGCGATATCGAGACGTTGAAAATCAGTTGGTGATTGCCAAATACTTGTTGGCGGAAAAGATTGATGCCAAACGCGTTGTTGAAAGAATTCTCGATCCGATACAGAAGCTCAATACATCCAACCCCAACGTCTTGGCGACGATCGGTCAGTTGGCTCTCGACAAGCATGATTTCGCATTGGCCGCTGAAAATTTTTCGAAAGCCATCGAACTCGCGCCCGACGATGCAGATCTCTATTTTGGACTCGCAGAGGCGTATCGTCCCAGCGACCACGAGAAAGTCAATCAGGCGATCGCCAATGCTTTGGCACTCAATCGGTTTCATGTTCCCAGTTTATTGGCAATCATAGATCAGCACGTTAAGTCGGAGAATTATTCCGAAGCGGAAAGCGTGATTGCCGAGGTTCTTCGAATCAATCCGCACCAACCAGTCGCTTGGGCTTACCGGGCGGTTCTGGCGCACTTGGACAACGAACCCGCCAAAGAAGGTGAATGTCGCGAGACGGCTTTGGCTTATTGGCCGGGTAATCCAGAAGTTGATCACTTGATCGGCCGCGAGCTTTCACAAAAATACCGTTTCTCCGAAAGCGTTGACTATCAGCGTCGGTCACTCGTGTACGACAGTGGTTACCTTCCGGCCAAAATGCAGTTGGCTCACGACCTATTGCGATTAGGGCAAGAGTTGGAGGGATGGAAACTGGCCGATGAGGTTTTTGATGAGGATGAATACAGCGTTGTTGCGCATAACCTCGTGACTCTGCGAGAGAACCTTTCGAAGTTCCGTACGCTCCAAGGTGATGGCTTTGTTGTTCGGATGGAAGAGTCGGAATCCTATATCTATGGCCAACAAGTTTTGCAACTCCTGACCGAGGCCAAGAACCAGCTCTGCGAAAAATATGAGGTCGAGCTTGAGGCACCGATCTTCATTGAAATCTTTCCACGCCAGCAAGACTTTGCTATTCGTACTTTCGGTCTGCCAGGGGGCAGTGGTTTTCTTGGCGTCTGCTTTGGTCGACTGGTGACGATGAACAGCCCGGCTGCGCAAGGTTCGAACTTGACGAGTTGGAAATCGGTGTTGTGGCATGAGTTTTGTCACGTTGTAACGTTGCAAAAGACAAAGAACAAAATGCCACGATGGTTGAGCGAAGGGATTTCTGTTTACGAAGAATGCCTTGCTGATTCGGCTTGGGGGGAGACGATCAATCCGAAGTATCGCGAGATGATGCTGGGCGAAGAGTTAACACCGATCAGCAAATTGAGTGGCGCGTTTTTGGCTCCGCCTTCACCGCTACATCTGCAATTCGCTTATTTTGAAGCCTCATTGGTCGTCAGGCACTTAGTTGATGAGTACGGCATTGCCAAAATGATCAAAGTCTTGGACGAGCTTTCAGTCGGTACTCCGATCAACGATGCACTTCGCCGACACATGGCTCCTGTCGAATTTCTCGATAAGCAATTCGCCTCCTACGCCAAAAAAAAAGCAGAGTCATTCGCTGCCGGCGCGAATTGGGAGCAGCCCGATTTACCTCCGACTGCCGGTATTCAAGATTGGCATGATTGGAATTCGCAGCATCCTCGAAACATGACGGGATTGTTAATGCTTGGGAAGCTGTTGATTGAGGGGCAGGATTACCATTCGTCTTTGGAAACGCTTAGCGAAGTTCTTGAAATTGATTCGACGTCCGTTTCGGCTTATGTGTTGCAGGCGAAGGCCTACCGTGAGTTGGGTGAGTTTGGCAAAGAACAAGCGTCGCTCGAAACCCTCACCAAGCACGATGCCGATTCCGTTGAGCCGCTGAAGCGACTGCTCGAACTGACGACCAATAATCGTCAGTGGGAAAAAGCAAAGACGTACGCCCGGCGTTTGACCGCTCTTAATCCTCTCATCCCTGCACCACATCGTTACCTTTCAATCGCGGCAGAGAAAACTGGCGACGACATTGCAACCATTGAATCGCTCAGCGTTTTGACTCGTCTCAATCCGTTGGATCGCGCAGATATTCACTTTCGTTTGGCGTCGGCCTTGTTTCGCGAGAACAATTTGCCGCTGGCCAAGCGACATGTCTTGATGGCGTTGGAACAGGCGCCACGATATCGCGATGCCCATCAATTGTTGCTGTCTATTCTTGCTGCAGGCGAAGTGAGCAACGAACCGGCATCAGATTCGTCTACTGATGTACCAGCGACCGAAGAAACAGTCGAAGCAAAGGATGCCAAATGAGGTTCACAGGAAATGGAACAAAGTTTGGCTTGGGTGCATTCCTTGGTTCAGGCAAGCTACCGGGGAAATGGCTGGGCTTGGTGGTTGTGCTTTTCTGTGGTGTCGCGTTGATTGCTCAAGACTACCAGCGGCGCGGTGGACGAGGACGACGAGGTTATCAAAATCGTGATCCGCGTGGTGGCGTGCCGCAATGGAAAAACAGCAAAGGGTTTGATCGGGACGTGTTTACATTCGCCCGCATCGAATACAGCTCAAGTCGAGGTGGTTGGGGATCCGGCCGTTGGCAAACAGATTATCCAGATGCTGATTTGAACCTGTCCTTCCGCCTCAAGGAACTTACATCGCTGGAAGTCGATCCCCAAGGAACCATCCTTCGTTTGACCGATCCGAAACTTTTTGACTATCCCTTTATCTACATCATCGAGCCGGGCTACATGAGGTTGGCTGATGACGAAGTCGAGGCGCTGCGAGAGTATCTGGAGCGAGGCGGTTTCTTGATGGTGGATGATTTTTGGGGTGAGCGCGAGTGGGCGAATTTTTACAGCAACTTAAAGCGAGTGTTCCCTGATCGCGAACCAGAAGAAGTACCTCTCGAACATGAGATTTTTCACATCGTTTATGACTTGGAAGAAAAGCCACAGATTCCCAGCGTCAACGCCTACATGCGTGGCTACCGTACTGAGCGAGGAGACGCTGATGTTGCTCACTACAGGGGCGTGTTTGACGACGACGGCCGCATGATGGCCTTCATTTGTCATAACACTGATCTTGGAGACGGCTGGGAAAGAGAAGGCGTTGATCGTGGATACTTCGAAGAGTATTCCGAAAAGTTTGCATACCCATTGGGCATCAATATTGTGACCTATGCGATGACACACTAGCTCAGAATTTACTGGTAGTGCCTCGCGAAAATTTGAACACCGACACGACAATTTCAACTGAAATAAATCAATGACAACAACCAACGCATTTGAAGAAGAACAGCTTGCCGTCCAACAAATTCGCGAAGGCCGTGAAAAGATCTTTGATCAGCTATCCAATGTGATCGTCGGGCAGAAAGACGTCATTGAACAGCTGCTTATCAGTTTGTTTGCAGGTGGTAATTGTTTGATTACCGGTGCCCCAGGATTGGCGAAGACATTGTTGGTTCGCTCAATCGCCGAATTGTTTGACTTGAATTTCAATCGTATTCAGTTCACCCCCGACCTGATGCCGGCGGACATTACAGGCACGGAGATTTTGCAAGAAGCCAGTGACGGCAAGCGAACGATGCAATTCGCAAAGGGGCCAATCTTCGCAAACGTGATTCTAGCCGACGAGATCAACCGAACGCCTCCAAAAACTCAAGCAGCATTGCTCGAGGCGATGCAAGAACATCAAGTCACCGCGGCCGGTGTCAGATATCAACTTGATGAACCGTTCTTTGTCTTGGCGACGCAGAATCCGATTGAGATGGAGGGGACTTATCCGTTGCCGGAAGCCCAGCTTGATCGATTCATGTTCAATGTTCAGATCGATTACTTGCCGATCGACGATGAAGTTCTCGTTGTCCAACGGACGACTTCTGATTACCGCCCAACGGTTGAAAAACTATTCAACGCGGACGACGTCAAGCGTTTTCACACAACGGTACGAAAAGTTCCAGTGGCAGAAGAGTTGATTCGTTATGCCGTACGGTTGGCCGATGCAAGTCGACCGAATCGAGAAGGGACGCCAGATTTTGTCAACCAGTTTGTAAACTGGGGAGCCGGTTTGCGGGCTGCCCAGAATTTGGTTCTGGGAGCAAAAGCCAAAGCGCTCTTTGAAGGGCGTTCGCATGTCAGTTTGGACGACATCCGAGCCTTGGCTCACCCAACGTTGCGACATCGAATTTTGCCAAGCTATCGAGCGGAAGCTGAAGGCATCAATGTCGAAACAATCGTCAAGCAATTACTCGACCACGTAAAAGCGCCTTAGTCCTCGTTGCATGGTTTTTAGTCACGCGGACGTTTGTCGTAATCTTGTTTCGTTTTCCCTTGTTTTTTTCTAATCGGTCTTTGTTTTAAGTTCGTATATCTCAAACTTCAACTGCTCTATCAATTCACTGAGAACATGCCAGGTACCAATCCCACCAACGAAAGCTCCCAACAGCTTGATTCGAATGCCGCTCGGATTTCACCCGAAGCACTCATTCGAATCAAGAATTTGGAATTGCGCGCCAAAATCGTTGTTGAGGGATTCATGTCAGGCCTGCACCGGAGCCCGTACCATGGATTTTCAGTCGAGTTTACCGACTACCGGCAGTACTCGCCGGGTGACGATTTGCGCTATCTCGATTGGAAGTTGTTCGCTCGTCAGGATCGCTATTACATCAAGCGATTCGAAGACGAGACGAATCTACGCTGTTACTTGCTGGTCGATCTGAGTAAATCGATGGGGTTTGGCTCGCTGGAATACTCCAAAGCCGAATACGCGAAAACGCTGGCGGCCACGTTTGCCTATTTCTTAAATCGGCAGCGCGATGCAGTTGGGTTGCTAACGTTTGACGATCAAATTCAGGAAATGATCCCGCCCCGTTTTCGTGCCGGACATTTGAGACGCTTGATGTTGGGACTTGAGCATTCGACCGCAGGGACTTCGACGGATATCGCCGCACCATTGGAACAGCTCGCCCAATCAGTTTCCAAGCGAGGGATGGTCGTTCTGGTTTCAGACTTGCTCGCGCCGGTCAGCCAGCTTCACCAGAATCTTGGCTACCTAAGATCTCAAGGCCATGATGTGATGATCATTCGGACCCTCGATCCGAACGAAATCGAATTCGATTTTAGCCAGGCCTCTATGTTTCAAGACATGGAATCGGGGCGCGAAATTTATGTAGACCCTCAGAGTGCAGCCGCCGAATACAAGCAACGATTTGAGGAACACGAAGCTGAGGTGAAGGAAACATGCGACCTGTTGGGGGTTGATTACTTTTCGATTTCAACAGCTCAACCTCTCGAGGCCGCTTTGTTTAATCTGATTCAAGCTCGTTCACAGCAAGGACGTCAGGTCGCAAGAGCAACTCAAAATCAGCGAGGCCAAGCATGAGTGTTATGTTCTGGCTGTTTGGATTGGGCGCGGCGGCAGCGGCGTTCCCGTTCCTGTTTCACCTGATCCGCAGAACTCCGAAAGGACAAACGCAATTCAGTTCGTTGATGTTTCTCAAATCAACACCGCCCAATTTGACTCGGCGAAGCCGTTTGGAAAACTATCTGCTGTTGCTGATGCGCATGGCCGTCATCGGGTTGGTGGCACTTGCATTCACACGTCCGTTTTTTCGTGGAACTGACAACCTCTCTCTGGACAACGTTTCTAATCAGCGAGTTGTGATCTTGCTCGACACCAGCGCAAGTATGCAGCGAGGGAATTTGTGGGCGTTGGCAAAAGATGAAGTCGGCGCGGTGCTCGATGAGCTTGATCCGAAAGACGCGGCTTCATTGCTGTCGTTCGATGATCAAGTCCGCTCGATTGTGGCTTTTGACGAATTGGCGGGTACCGATCAACTTGTTTCGATCAACGCCATTCGAAAATCACTGACCGATCTGCAGCCCGGTTGGGCTCGCTCCGACCTGGGTCGCGCGCTCGTCTCGGTTGCTGACCAGTTGGCAATCTGGCGAGACGCCAAACGCAGTGAAGAAAAAACCGCCAACGCGAAACTTCAGATCGTTGTGGTTAGTGATCTGCAGAAGGGTTCCCGGACAGAACGACTGCAGTCTTATCAATGGCCGGCTGATGTGTTTGTCGAATTTCGAACCGTGTCAGATTCCAATTCCAGCAACGCAACAGTTCAGGTTTTGAATCCAGTCGCGGAATCAGATGAACCGCCAACGAGACGGATTAGAGTTCGTAATTCGGAAGAATCAACGGGCGAGCAGTTTTTCGTCAACTGGCACGACGCCAATCAGAATGAAGGCGAACCGATCCCGTTTTTTGTGCCACCGGGAACTAGCCGCGTGCTTGAATTGGATGTCGAAAAATCGTTGACGGCCAGCGAGTTCTTTTTGTCGGGTGACTCGGATAGCTTTGATAATTCGTTCTATGTTGTGCCTCCGCAAAGACAGGATTTCCGCGTTGCTTATCTAAGCGATGACGAGCCCGACGATCCGGAGCAAATGCTGTTCTACTTAAGCCGAGGGTTGGTCGCCACGCCGACCCGTACGATTGAAGTTGGTCAGCTTGACGCAAGTTCGTCTTTGTTGGACACCCAGTCCGGTTTTAAGGCAACGTTGGCTGTCGTTTCGTCGGAGCTTAATGAGGATCGCAGCAAAGAAGTCGACGAATTCCTCGCTGCTGGCGGAACCCTGTTAGTGGTTCTCAAGGACAGTGACACGATCGAATCAACCAGCCAATGGACTTTGGCTGAACGAACTTCGGCATCAGCAGACGATCAGAAACAAAAGGGTGACCGCTCGGATTATGCCATGTTGGGGGAAGTCGATTTTTCCCACTCGCTGTTTGCTCCATTCGATTCGCCCCGCTTCAATGACTTTACGACGATCCGATTCTGGAATCACCGATCGGTAAAGTTGCCAGAGGACGCTGCGAAAACTGACTCGATCAAGGTGTTAGCGCGATTTGATGATCAGTCGCCGGCCGTTTGGCAACACAAGCCTGCAACCGGCGGCACAGTCATTGCTTTGGCGAGTGGTTGGCATCCGGTGGACAGCCAACTGGCACTTTCAACCAAGTTCGTGCCGATCCTCAATGGCATTCTCGACATCGCTATCAATCAGCCAGATTTAAAAACGACTTACGTTGTGAATGAACCACTTACGTTTAACGCGAGTGATTCAGGTTCTCGCACGATGACTGGCCCAGATAAAACACAGGTGAAAATCGACCGTGATCAAACTACGTTTGCTGACACAGGCATTCCTGGGATCTATCGTTTAAGTGATGGAAATAAGAAAAGTGAAACCGCAGCGAAAGAAAGAGATGTAGTTGAAAGCGACGATTCAGCCTCGCCGGTTGATGTTGGCATCGCCGCAGCCTCTGATGTTTTATTCGCTGTCAACGTTGATCGGGCCGAAAGCGAAACGGTCGCGATTCCAATCGAGCAACTTGAAATGCTGGAACTCAACATTGGACGCCAGGAATCAGGCAAGATGGAATTGGCTCAGCTTCGCCTTCTTCGCGATCGCGAAATAGAAGACCGACAGAAAATGTGGAAATGGCTAATCGTCGCGGCACTCGTATTGCTTGTCGGCGAAACATGGTTAGCCGGCAGGACGGCTGTTCGCCAAGTCGCGAGCGATGAACCAGCAGCTATCGATTTATCAGGAGGAACCGCATGACAAATTTCACGTTGTATCAACGACTCAATCCGGTGATCAAGCGAATCCGCTTTCGCCGAGTCATGCTTACGTTGACCGCTGTCTTGTTCTGTTTTGCGTTCGTCGTATTGGCCATGATTTTACTCAACCAGTCGGGTCAACTGGACGTGCGCGGATTTTGGTTGCCGCTTTCGTTGGTGGCAGCGATGACATGTGTTGTCGGCTGGGTATGGGCTTGCCGTTCCGTTGGCAGCACCGCGGAAGTGATTCAAAAACTCGAGCAGCGATTTCCCGATCTCGATTCGGCTTTGATGACGGCTGCGGAACAGAGTTCAGATCGAGGCAAACCACTAGGGTTTCTTCAGCAGGACGTACTCCGCCGAGTAGTGAATCACAGTTTCGCCAATGAATGGAAGTCGCTCATTCCCGGTTGGCATTTGTTTGCGGTTCCAGTCATCGGTTTATTGGCATTCGTATCACTGGCCGCCGCAACACTCTTTATGGAGGTCAATGCGGTCTCGATTCCGGCGGTGGAAGCGCCGCTGAAATTTTCAACGGTCGCGACAGATAATTCGAATTATGAAATATCGGTGGAGCCGGGAAACGTTGAAGTAGAACGAGGCAAAAGCCTATTGGTATTGGCTCGATTTAGCGAGGCGATTCCACCAGAATCGTTTTTGGTCTATTCATTTTTTGCGGACGAAAGTACCAGCGATCCTCAATCGGAGGATGAGCCCAAACTGGAGGAAGTTCGGGTGCCGATGAACAAAAGCCTTGATGATCCGATTTTCGGGGCAAGGATTGCTTCGATCTCTAAGCCCTGCAATTACTGGGTCGAATTCGCCGGCCAACAGTCTGAGCAATTTGAAGTTTCGATTTTTGAGTACCCGGCATTGGTGCGAGCTGATGCTGAGCTTGACTTTCCAGAATATACAAAGATGGAGAACAAAACTGTCCAGGACGTGCGCCGAGTTTCGGCGGTCGAAGGAACACAAGTCGAGTTGTCGTTTTTCCTAAACAAAGAAGGCACAACGGCGACGCTGGTTCCCAAGGCCGAATCAGATTCCGCTGGAGAGAATTCGATCAAGCTCGTCCCTGACTCTTCCGACCCAAAGCGAATGACGGCTCAGATCGAAATGATTGAGTCGTCAAAATTCGAATTACTATTGGTCGATCAAGACGGTCGAGAAAATCGCGTACCTCCTACGCTTGCGATGAATGTCTTGAAGAATCAATTGCCGGATTTGAAATTGACCAGTCCACGGCGAGACGTGCAGGTGTCGGCAATTGAAGAATTGGAATTGGCCGCCACGGCTTGGGATGATTTCGGTATCAATTCGCTGGGCGTCAATTTTTCGATCTCTGGCAAAAGCGATAACGATTTGGTGCTGTTAGAAGATGCCGCCCCCAAGAAAAAGCACTTGGTAGATCATTTGTTGGAGTTTGAAGAACTGCAGGCTGCGCCGGATGAGTTGCTTTCTTACTATTTTTGGGCGGAAGACGTTGGCCCCGACGGCGAACCACGTCGAGTCGAGAGCGATATGTTCTTTGCAGAAGTTCGTCACTTTGACGAAATCTTTCGTCAAGGAGCCGCGCCACCTGCTGGCCAGCCTCCGTCCGGGCAGCCCGGTGAATCGGGTGAAAACGCCGAGAAGGCTCAAGAGTTGGCCGAGCTGCAAAAGGAAATTATTAATGCGACTTGGCGCGTCGTTCGCCGAGAGAAAAGTGCATCGGTTTCAGAAGTTTTTGGCGAGGATACGGCGTTGCTGGTCGAGTCTCAGGGCGAGGCACTCACGAAGCTACAAGAAGCCGCTGCCGAAATTGAAGACGTCAATTCACAAGCATTCGTGGAAGCGGGATTGGCTTACATGCAAGAAGCGATCGTCCATTTCAATGAAGCAAACACGGCCAACGATGCTGGGCCGCTGAAGTCGGCGTTGACTAGCACGCAGGCTGCGTACCAAAGTCTTCTCAAGTTGCGAGCTCGCGAACACGAGGTCGTCCGATCGCAACAGCAGCAACCCGGCCAGCCAGGGCAACAGGCGGGTAATCGGTCGCAGCAGCAAATGGAGCAATTGAATCTGAAAGAGGATGAGAACAGATATGAGAACGAAAAGACGGCTCAGGATTCTCAAGCCGCGACGGCCCAGCAAGAAGATCGCCAAGTTCTCAGTCGATTGCGCGAGTTGGCTCGGCGACAAGAGGATCTAAACGATCGAATCAAAGAGCTTCAGTCGGAGCTTGATAAAGCTGAAAGCAAAGAAGAGCAAGAAGAGATTGAGCGGCGATTGAAATCTCTTCGTGAGCAACAAGAACAGTTACTAAGAGACGCCGACGATTTACTGGATCGAATGCAGGAGCCAGAAAATCAGCAGCGGATGTCCGAAGAATCAGAACAACTTGAGCAGACGCGCGAGAATATTCGCGAGGCATCGGAGTCGCTAGAAAAAGGCGATGTTTCGCAGGCCGCTGCAGAAGGCACGCGAGCGCAACGGGATTTGGAAGAGTTGCGAGACGAGTTTCAAGAGCGTACCGCTGGTCAATTTAATGAACAAATGCGGCAGATGCGCAATGAAGCGCAGGAGCTCGAGCAACAGCAAGATGAGATTCGTGATGAGCTTACTGAGGCTGATCAAGGTCGAGACAGTAGCAACGATTCACAAGCTCCTTCACTGCGAAGTGATGAAGGCGGTACTGAAGATTTGACTCAGCGTTTGGCTGAACAGAGCGAAGCCGTTCAGGTGCTTCGAGAACGCATGAAGGAAACAATCGAAGAAGCGGAAACGTTCGAGCCTTTGCTGGCTGAAGATCTTTATGATACCTATCGAAAGTCCGAAGTGACGCGACCCGATCGGGCGCTCGATTCGGCCCGCGAGTCTTTCGAACGTGGCTTTACCGATGACGCAAGGTCGGAGCAACAAAGGGCTGCCGATGGGGTTACCGAAATGCGGGAGGGAATCGAACGTGCCGCCGAAAGCGTGCTCGGCGATGAAACTGATGCCCTACAAGCCGCCGAAAAAACGTTGCAGGATCTCAATCGTGAATTGGAAGAAGAATTGCAACGTGCACGAGGAGGCGGTGACGAGAACGTTAGCGAGGGCGAATCAAATGAAGGTGAGCGAGGATCTGATGGCAGGCCGAACGCGGAAAATGAGTCGTCAGAAAGTGAGCTGTCAGAAAGCGGAAAGCCTTCTCAGCAACAAGGTGATCAAGCTGGCTCCGGTGAATCCGAGCCAGGAGCTGAGCCTTCAAAGGACAGACGACAACCTGGTGCAGGTCAGCCTGGCGAAACTCAAGGCGATGGCAATCAACCCACTCCTGGTCAACCTGGGCAGAACGATCAACCGGGAAAAGATCAGCAACCGAATGAAGGTCAGCAACCGGGCCAAGGTGGAGGAGGCGAATCGGAGCAGCCTGACGGAAATCGAAATGGAGAGCAAGAACCGCAGCCCGGCGAACGGCAACCAGCAGATGCGCGGCAAGGCATTCTCGATCGAATGGGTGGGGATGACCGAGGCGGCCAGTTCAATCAAACGGGCGGGGGCGGCAACGTCGATATGCGTCAGCCCATTTCAGGTGAGGACTTTCGCGATTGGTCAGATCGATTACGCGACGTTGAGGAAATGATGTCGGATCCAGATCTACGCAGCGAAGCAGCACAGATCCGTGAGCGTGCTCGAGAAATTCGGCGCGAAATGAAGAAGCGACATTCTCCTGAACCCAACTGGGACTTGGTCAAAATGAATGTGCTTAAGCCTTTGGCAGAATTACAAGATCGGGTTTCTGAAGAAGTTCTTCGCCGCACGGCCAAAGACGCTCGTGTACCACTGGATCGCGACCCTGTGCCTGCCGAATATCAAGATGCCGTTCGGCGCTATTACGAACGTATCGGGAGCGGCCAGTGATTTTTGATGAACTTCTGCCCAATGATTGGGGAGCATTAGACTGGGCGATTCCGGTTGCGATCATCATGTTGTTCGCGATCATCGCCGTTGTTTGGACTTATGCTGTTTCCATCGGGTCGTTTCGACAGAAGCTATTGTTGGGCTTGCTGAAGCTGTCGGCGTTTGTCCTGTTAGCGATCTGTCTGTTGGAACCGCTAAATCGGTTTTCCTATCCGGAACCCGGTGCCAATTTAATGCTGGTGATGGCTGACGATAGCCAGAGTCTTCAGATCAAAGATCGTGGGCAAACAGAATCGCGAGAAAGTCAGGTTAAGGACACGATCAGCGAGTCTTCCGATTGGCTTAGAAATTTGGACAGTGATTTTGATGTCCGGCGGTATCAGTTCGACCGTCGCTTACGTCCGGTCGCAAATTTCGATAGCTACGCTGCGACGCAAAGAGGAAGCGATATTGTTGGCAATCTTGAATTGGCAACCAGTCGTTTTGAAGGGCGTCCTTCGGCGGGGGTGCTTCTGTTTACTGACGGCAATTCGACCGAACTGGAACGTAGCACCACGCTGCTTGCTGAAATGGACTGGAGTAAACTTCCGCCAATTTATCCGGTGGTGGTCGGTAAAGATCGGCCCGCCAATGATTTGGCAATCGTTAAGGTCTCAAGCAGTCAGACTAATTTCGAATCCGCTCCGGTTACCGTTACCGCCGAAGTGGTCGCCACTGGTTATCAAGGCCAAACCATTTGCGTGCAGTTGTTGGACGAAAACAACGAAGAATTAGCTCGGCAAAAAGTTGAGCGTGTTGAGAACGATCGCCCATTTGCTGTCCGCTTTAATACCAAATCTGCTCAGCGAGGCGTCAATGTTTTTCGAGTTCGAACATTTCCAGAATCCGCTGGTGAAGAATCCGCCGTCAGTGATGCTTCGATCGAGGCAACGGTTGTCAACAACGAACGAACGGTAATCGTTGATCGCGGTCGAGGCCCCTACCGCGTGCTGTATGTGACGGGGCGTCCCAACTGGGAGCTGAAGTTCTTGCGGCGTGCGATGGCTGGAGACCCGGAAGTCAATCTCGTGGCACTGGTGCGAATTGCCAAGCGTCAGGCGAAATTTACTTTTCGCGGCCGCGCCGGGCAAGAATCAAACCCACTGTTTCGCGGCTTCGACAGCCAAGACGATGACACGACCGAGCAACATGACGAGCCTGTTTTCTTAAGACTTGGCACGGAAGACAAAGAAGAGCTGCGCGAAGGTTTTCCAAAAGACTCGGAAACGTTGTTCCAGTACGATGCGATTGTACTGGATGATATCGAGGCGAAGTTTTTTACGGAGGATCAAAAATCGTTACTGCAAAAGTTCGTCAGCATTCGTGGCGGTGGGCTGTTGATGCTTGGCGGCCAGGAGTCGTTCGCGGCTGGTAAGTACGCACGCACTCCGATCGGTGAGATGATGCCGGTCTATTTGGATGCGGTTCCTCAGCTTCCTGCCCAAGAGTATCAATTGAATTTGACGCGTGAAGGATGGTTGCAGCCGTGGGTGCGAGTTGAGTCGACCGAAGGCCTTGAACGAAAACGGTTGATCGAAATGCCAGGTTTTCAAACCGTCAACTTGACGGATTCGATCAAACCTGGCGCCACTGTGTTGGCGACGATCAAATCAAAAGAAGGAAAACAACATCCAGCACTTGTGGTTCAGGCGTTCGGTAAAGGTCGTACGGCAGCGTTGATGATTGGAGATTGGTGGCGTTGGCACATGCGATCGCCAGCCGACAACGATGACCTGATGAAGTCGTGGCGACAAACGCTTCGCTGGCTGGTGGCTGATGTGCCGCGTCGAGTTGAGCCTGATGTGAAGGGTAAGCTTGATTCGGCACAGTCGGTTGCGATTACGGCTGACATTCGAGATGAAAATTACAAACCGTTTGATAACGCGACGGTCTCGGTGGGCGTTTCAACTCCCGATGGAAAAACAATCGAACTCACCGGCAGGGCTTCAGACGAACAACCTGGCCGTTACGCGACCAACTTTTCTCCCAGTGTTCCCGGTGCTTATCGGGCGAAAGTGAGAGCTGAGTCAGCGGACGGAAGTGAGATTGAGGAACGTGAAACGGGTTGGGTTTCTGATCCGGATGGAGATGAGTTTCGATCATTAGTTCCCAATCGCGACTTCCTGCAAGAACTGGCGAATCGTTCGGGTGGTGAAGTGATTGAAATCAACCAGTTGGATCAATTTGTCGACAGTTTGCCCAACCGCAAGATTCCGATCACTGAGACGCGTACTTTGCCTTGGTGGCACCGATGGACAATTTTTACAATCGCATTGTCGCTGTTGGTTATCGAGTGGGGCATTCGCCGCTGGAAAGGTTTGCCGTGATGAACAGGATTTGGAAAACAAGACGGCTGGTGATTCTTGTACTTGCGTGCGTGACGTGTTGTGCGGTGAATTCGAGTAATCGACTTATAGCGCAGTCGGAATCCGTGGCCGAAGCAGAAACAGTTGTTCAGACGGAAGAACCGAAGGTGCTGGCGCGGAACCGAAAGGTCATCGTGGTTGTCGGGGCGGGAGGGACGCCTGAGTATGCCGAACAGTTCGAACGCTGGTCGGACAAATGGCAGGCAGCGATTGAAAATGCGTCTTCCGAAAGCCAAAGCACTGATCGCGGAGTTGAGCCGACTGAAGAAGCGGCCTTAAACGAGTCGGCGCCGCGTGCAAAATCAAATGAGTCCATTGAGTTCGTTCGAATTGGCATCGATGACGTTGGCGCGACAACAGATGCCCAACGGCTCAAAGCCGAACTGGCTCTGTCCTCGCAGGCAGCCCACGAAAATGAGAAAAGCCCAGCGTCCGAGAAGCTTGATGAACTATGGATCGTATTGATCGGACATGGAACCTACGATCGTAAAGCTGCAAAATTTAACTTGCGTGGCCCAGATGTTTCTGCCAAGGATTTGAAAAGCTGGTTGGATGATCAGTCTTGCCGAATCGTCTTAATTAACAGTGCGTCGGCAAGCGGGCCGTTTATCAATGAGTTGGCTGGGAAAAACCGAATCATCTTGACCGCAACCAAGAGCGGTGCCCAGCATAATTTCGCTCGCTTCGGAGGTTATCTCGCGGAATGCATCGGTGATCCGAACATCGACCTCGATAAGGATGACCAAACATCACTTCTGGAAGCCTTCCTCGCGGCGTCGGCGATGACGCAAGAGTTTTATCTTTCTGATACGCGCTTGGCGACCGAACTCGCACTTCTTGATGACAACGGTGATGGCTTAGGGACTCCGGCTGATTGGTTCGAGGGCACTCGAGCCGTTCAAAAACCGAAAAGAGGAAAGGCCGATGGCTTGGCCGCGAATCAGGTGTTCCTCTTTACCAATGGCGCAGGGGCCAATCTGTCTCGCGAACAAACGCAAGCCCGAAATGAAATAGAGGCTGAACTAGAGAAGCTGATAGAAAGAAAATCACAACTGACCGAAGAAGCCTATTTTGAAATCCTGGAATCGTTGATGGTCAAACTGGCGAATATCTATCACGGACCTAAGCAGTAGCCATTTGGAACTGCGCTTGGAAATTGCTTACAGTGTTTTGGATATCGCGTTGCCTGCCTATTGATTGCTGATTTCAAACCAAATCGTTTTCTGCCGTTCGCCGATTTCGAATCCCAACGCGCCATTTGAATTCGTTGTTGGAACTTCTTTGGTTCGCTTGCCAGTTCCATCAAGCTCGTAGACTTTTAATGAATTGGCCAAAGCTGAGCGAAATTTGACGCTTGCTGAAACTCGATTGACCAACGTTGGGCCTGTGCCCCATTGGTCGCTGACGGACGTCCGATCAGCATTCCATTTCATCGCTGTGTTTTCAGCTCCACTGGATGTTAGCAACAAGATTGAGCCCGACTCTCTAAGAGATTTATCGTCAAGCGATGTTGCGATCACAGTCGCGTAGTCCCGAGCAACTGCGCCGACCGTTACATCAAAATCAGCAAGCTCGAACTCTTGGCTGGCGACCAACCCCCAGGCGCCTTGTGTTTTTGGCGTGTCGATCTTGAGATGCCCGGTCGACGGTTCTGCAGCATTCCAACTCAGGGATCCAGTTGGAGTCGCGAATTTCAGGCTCTCCGAAATCTCGACTGAATCAGCTTTCGTTGCTTTCGGATCCACTCCGAGTCGATGAGAAAAAGCTAAGCGACCATCCAAGCGATCGGTGTAAGTTCCGCTTCGTTTCGATTTGATGGCCGGCAAATCACCCCGCAGAAAGATGTTGGCGGCAACAGAGAAAGTCGCAAGCTTGGCTGGCTGGCTGTTCATCTCGAAAAAACCCTCGAAGTTGTCGCGAAACCAATCCGGATCAAAAGCCTCATAATCGAAAAAGAAAACGCCATCCCAATCCTGAATTGAGCCCAGCGCGGCAGCCATCATCACGGCGCCTGTACTTACATCGCTTGGCTCAGCATGGTTCCATTCGCTCAGCGTAAATGGCATTCCGTGATACCGCCAACCAGTTCGCATTAGCAGGGAGTTCGTGGGCCACGACGAAGTAGTTGGAGCGGCTTCCATTGGATCGTTGCCGGTGCGATAGTCCGTGGGGTTAAACGATTTGCCCGCCGGAAAAGTTGGGTGGTGCCAATAGTTATGTAGATCAACGTAGTCGCAGGTCTCGGCGAGAATTCCGTCGGCGTGATAGTTTTCTTGTGACGCCGTGATCGGAACTTTTACTCCCAGTTCGCGGAGATACTGTTTCAGTTCCAGGATCCAACTGCGCTCGGTATCAACGAGAAAGGTTTTTAAGTCTTGGTGGGCTGCAAGTGGCCAACCGGATTCTGGCACGCCAATATTACCGTTCTCAATTGTTTGGTTGGCCGGCAGTGGTTTGGCGGTCACGCCTTCTTTGAGAGTGACGCCTGCAAACTCGATGGGCGTTCCGTCGGCACCAATGCTGAGAGCAATGTAGGCTTCCTTCTCAATCGTCTCTTCAGGAAAGAAAACGCGTTGGATCTCTTGCCATTCTGCCGTCGCGGTTCCGGTTTCGAATACGCCCAGCGGTCGCCATTCTCCAGCAGCCGTCGAAACTTCGAAATTGAATTCGCGATTTTTGTCGGCTCGAACCCAAAATGAAAGAGTATATGGCTGCCCTTTGGAGACTGAAATGTTTCGTCGGGAAAGCTGTTGGAAGTGTGCCTGTTCAGACCGTGATTGGGCTTCTAAGCGGATTGCAAAGTGGTTAGCGTTATCTGATGTGACCTCTGTTGGCGGCTTCGTTTTGAACTTTCTGGCCAGTTGCGGCTGTTGCATATTTAACTCCCAACCGTCAAGCGAATTTGCCCATTCGGCGGACTTGACCAGCGGCTTAAGTTCCGTCGATGTATTGGCCGACCACGCAGCCGACATCGCTTCTGTCGAATCGTACTTCTGCGTAAGCCACTTGTTCCACGTTGCACCGAATGAATTAACGAACCGGTCAGGAAGATGCTGGAGCAAGTCGATTCCTTGCTTGCTGAAGTAATTTTCGTTCAGCATTTCGACCACAGCGATACCAGGGTCGTCGACTCTACGAAGTTTGCGATATGGGTTTTCGTGCGTCAGCAGATCGCGACAATATTTTTTCAGCTCGGCTTGGACGTCTGGATCGTAGTACATGACCCACTTGTTACTCGACGCCCACCATTGGGCACTACTTTTAGATTGAGGATAGCCTTCTTTTTCCGATAGGGTTCGCGAAACATGAAGGTTGATGTTGGCGTAGATGCCGTTTTCATGCAGGCGATTTAGAAAATAGTCGAATCGGTCGACTTGAGATTCATCGAGTTCGCGTTTGCCACTTGGCAACGTTTTCCAAATACCATTGGGGGCATCTTGCATGTCCATGTGGTGAATTCGGACGGAGTTGATGCCAAGTTTGGCGAAGTGCGGTGCGATCTTGTCAGCTTCTTCGTGGCTGGGAAAATTTGCGCCAAAACAAAGGTTGACGCCCCAGAAACGCAGTCGAGAATCTCCGATGTAAAACTTTCCATCGCGCACAGTGTTAAATTCAGGGCGAACCGGCGCAGGGAACAAGCGAGAAAAGTTCGTCACCGTTTTCGTTGTGTCGTCACCAGGAATGACAAACGGAACACTGTCGAGTGGGGCGGTCGTTTGGGCCGCAGACTGTTGCGAGGGCGTAAGCGAACCAAAGATGAGAACACAGGTCGCGATCGAAAGTGTGCTGCTCAATCGTGAGCGAAAACTAATGGCCGTAAGCATCGTTTGTCCAAGGGAATGATTGTGTTCTTTAACCAACCCGCGTTGGAGCGGATTTGATAATCAGAATAACATGAAGGAACGCCAGATGCGATCACTAGTTCGCCCGGTGAGAAGAGCGTGTTGCGATTGGGATAGCCGGTTTTGCTGAATGGTGCTTTGGCTGAATGATGCTTGGGCTGAATGATGCTTGGGCTGAATAGTGCTTTTGGTGAATAGTGCTTGGGCTGAATAGTGCTTTGGCGAACAACCACGGAATCACCCGTCTTGATTGAGAGCGACTGATGTTTAACGACAATAGAGTTCAATGAAGAAGGACTGGAGCTTTTTGTCGTAGCTACCGTCGCCAGATAGTGGAAAACCGAGTTTGCTACGATCAATCCAACCTCTGGCGAGCGTAGCTACGTTTATTGAACGGTATTATGTTTGACGAGTTCTTTTGGGGGATTTCGAATTGCTTGTCCCGTTGTTTGAAGTCCATTCGTCATTGAGTAAGTTACTGTCGAAGGCTACCTATGTGTCGAAGGTTGCCCAAGAGCTCGAGTAGACTTGATTGCAAACGAACCAATTTTTTGATGGAGCTGAAACGATGATCTTACGCTCAACCACTGCCCTGCTTGTGCTGTTGATGTTTTGCAAAATTGGAATCGCTCAAGACAAGGATGAGGGAGCAACTCAGCTGAAGCAGGAACCCGTTGCGGAAAAAGCCACTCGTCCCATTGCCAAGATCAGAGACGTCAAGTGGATTGCTGGCGATTGGTATGGATCTGGGATGGGAGGAGAATTCGAAGAATCATGGAACCCGCCATTTGCTGGTTCCATGATGGGCATGTTCAAGTTTGCTCCCAACGGTAAGGAAGGCAAACAAAGTAGTGTCTTGTTTTACGAATTGCTAACGATCGTTGAAAAGGACGAGTCGTTGCTTTTGCGTTTGAAGCACTTTGACAAGGATCTCAATGGCTGGGAAGAAAAGGACAAATCCATTGAGTTTCCGCTGATCAAACTTTCCGAAACCGAAGCGGCGTTTGACGGCTTGGTTTTTCGCAAGGTCGATGATTCAACAATGCACATCGTCGTGACAATGGAACAGAGCGGTACAACATCAGATGTTAAATTCGTCTGCAAGCGAAGATCGAAAACCGGGGCGGCACAATCGTCGAGCGACGCGTCAAACCCCAACTGACGACCGCCAAGTCTCGATGGACTGAATTCTGCTGAATCCTACTGAGCTTGTGAATCTCAATCAGCCAGATACTTGTTCAGTATTTCCAATGTCGATTGTTCTTCCAATGCCGCTTTGCCGAATCCACTGACGGCTCCTGCGGCGACGGCTTGCTCTTGGGTCTCAGCGAAGTTGGAAACGATCATGACGGGCGTATCTACCGTCGCTTCATTCGCTTTCAGTTCGTCCAATATTGCCATCCCCGGCGAACTGTCCGCATCCAGTAAACGATTGATCAATATCAAGTCGAACTGAGATTCGCCAGACATTTGGATGGCTTCTGCGTGCGAATGGGCGCGTGAAATTTCGACGTCAAAATTTTGGTTGAGTAGCTGAGAAATACGCGAATTGTCAGCGTTGCACTGGCCGACATCGAGGACTTTACGTTTCATGTTTTCAAAGAGTGGTTAGAGCAATGTTAAAGTTGTGGAGAATTTAATTTGTACGGAATTGGAATTCCAAGACGTCCGATTGTTTCTCAATTCCTCGTCAAGGCAAGTGAGGAAGGCAAGTGAGCAAACGGGTTCAGCTGAAAAGGGGAAGCTGGACAATTGATTGAGAGATTGGTACGAACTGATCGGCGATCTGATCTTACCCTCCATGCGTGTTCTCAGCCTTGTTTAATCTCAATGCCGTTCAATGAACGCAGCTACGCTCGCCAGAGCGTGGATTGATCTTCTTCATTGAACGGTATGATGTTCAACCTCGGCCAATACCCTCTCGCAACGCGTTAAGAATATCTTCACTTGATTTCGCAAGTCGGATTTTTTCAAGAACGCCTTCTTGCAAGCAAAGCCGTGAAAGTTCAGCGAGGATCTGTAAGTGGGTTCGCCGGTTATTGGGCGATCCTGTGGTAAAGAATAGTACATCAACTTTTGCTTTGTTCGATGAAGCGTAGTCAACTGGTTCGGTCGTCGTGATGATCGAAATCGCCGAATCAGAATTTCCAGCTTGAATCAGCGTTGCATGCGGCATGCCGACTCCGCTACCGACCGACGTGTTTTGAAGTTGTTCACGCTCCCAAAGTGCCGATCGGATAACGATCGGGCTGATCTTGGGATAGTGGATGGCAAGTAAATCAGCCGCCTCGCGAAACAGGTCTTCCTTCTTAGTGGGTGAAAACTGCGTCTTAATGCAACGCTCATCGACAAAGTCCAATAGATTAAAATCTTCCTGTTCGACTAGTACGTTTTCAGCGTCAAATGCATCGTGAGTTTTTTCCGGCGGTGTCTTTAGCCAAAGCACGGAACACTCGGCTTGGCGCGTTAAGTTGTCTTTTGCTGTTCCGAACAGCCGACTGCGAAGCGTGCGGTTGGGGGCCGCGCCCATGATCATCAAATCGTAAGCAGCGGTAGTCCGCTGAACCCCTTCAAGTTCACTTTCCCCATGAACGACCACGGTTCGGGTTGGGCTGATGCAAAGATCACGCAATTGGCTTACGTATTCGGTTTGGCCTCGCGAAGCTGATGATTCCTTCGTGTCAGCCAGAAAGCAAATGAAGTTCAGTTCTGCGCTGTAGACTTGAGCGAGATGGTCGGCTGTTGCAACGACCAGTGAATCGTGCGGGCCAGGTTCGGCGTAGACTAAGATCTGCCGTATGTATCGCACGCCCGCATCTTTAAACACAGCCAAATTGCAAGGCAGATGATCCTGGAGCCAGCCCAAGGGGTTTTGAAATGTAACTCCGAAACGACGACGTCCGGCAGCCTCCATGACAACCCATTCACAGTGTAAGCGGTCGGCAACCTCGTGAATGGTGTGAACAACGTCACGGGTTACTGTCGTGTCATACTCCAATTGTACGTTTTCAACTTCCGCCATGGTGTGGATTCGTCGTCTGAGCGAGACCGAGTGGAGGTCCTCTTCCAGTGCGTCGGCCAGATAGACCTGTTCTGGAACGGTCGTTAAGTGAAGGACTTCCATTTTTCTTCCGTGAGCCAACGACGCTCCCATCTCGACCAGCGTCTCTGGCGAGCGCTCCATGCCGAACAGCGGCACGACGACAGCGGCTTCTTTGGGTAGTTCTTCGTCAAGCGTATGAGGCACTTCACTTCGATCGGCCAGCAGGTCGGCTCGTGGCCCCATTTTTCCAACAACGCCACGTCGCGATGTTTTGTGTTGGCCATAACCGAAAAAGGAAACAGCTCCCACGATTACAATACAACCAATTGCATACAAACTGGTCGGCCCCATCGCCGTTAGTAAAACGACACCGCTCACGATGCCAAGAATCTGGGTCCATGGATAGTAGGGCGATCGGAAACGTGGGGCGTACCAGGAACTGGCAATTTCACGAAGCACGATTACCGTCCCGCACACTAGCATGAAAGCCAGAATCATAAATGCACTGGCCAGTTTGGCGATCTGTTCTACTGGCAAGAAAAGAATGGTCAGCGTCATCACGAAGGAGGTAAACAGAATGCTGACGACAGGCGTCTTGAAAAAAGGGTGAATCGCCTTCATCGCTTCCGGTAGCAATTGATCCCGGCTCATTGCAAAAGGAAAACGGGACGCTGCGAGTAATCCCGCGACGGCCATCGAAATCATGGTAATCACGGCCAAGATTGCGGCCACGTAACCTGCGGTAGAGCCCCACACGATCGTCGCCAGGGTGAAGATCGGGCGAAGATCCGGTTTCCCATCAGCACTCGCATGCGTTAGTTGTTCGGTTGGCACGTTTGTAACCAAAACCAGAACCACAAATACATAAACGCACATGACAACAAACCAGGAAATCAAAATTCCTCGCGGAAGATTGCGATCTGGATCTTTCACTTCTTCAGCGATCGCGGCGACTTTGGTGACACCCGCGTAGGCAACATAGACAAAAGCAGTCGCAGCGAGAAAGCCGTGAATCCAATAGTCGGTACCGACCTTGCCCTTGTGTGTAAACCCAACATCGAGAATTCCCCAATCCATGGTTTGCGTGCCAGCAATCGCCAACGCGATCAACAACAAAAGAACCCCCGAGATGATGAACTTTTGCATTTTGCTAATGATGCTGACGCCGGCAATGTTCAGCATCGTAATGGCTGCCAATAGAGTCAGCGCCATCGCCGTTTCTGAAACATTGTCGAGAGCCGAAATGTTCAGTACAGCTAAATAAGCCCCAAAACCTACCAACGCGAAAGCGCTTTTGAGCAGCATCGTCAGCCACAGGCCCAACCCGGAAATGGTTCCCGCTAATGGGCCGAACGTTCGCTCGAGATAGATGTAGGTTCCGCCTGACGTCGGCATGGCGGTCGCTAGTTCTGATTTTGAAAGTGCGGCTGGCAAAACGCTCAGCCCGGCAACTAAATAGGCAAGCCAGACCATGGGCCCAGCTTTGGCGGCGGCGAGTCCAGGTAGAACAAAAATTCCACTGCCAAGCATCGCGCTGATACTGATGGCGACGACAGCGCCCAGTCCAAGTCTTCGTTCAAGCGTTTTCAGAGGTGGCTTTCTATGTTTGCAAGTTGAAAGTCAGTTCCAGTTGTAGTTCAGCTATGAAATCTTATCCGATGATCGTCGTCGAAAAGATAGCAATCTCTATAATTCATCTTGGTGGGTGTCGCTCAACAACGTTCAACCGTTCTTAATTCTACACAGCAACTTGATTGTGTTGGCACTCCGTTGCGTTGTAAGCCTGATTTTGGTGAATGACTTTCAAGAATTGAATTTATTTTCGCAAGTCATTCGCCTAATGCCGCCAAATCTTGCATTCAAAGCCTCGGCTTGGCAGGTTTGGTCGGAGCTTCCGATGGCAACGCAGCCGCCAGTTTTGTCTTGCGTTTGTAAACGGCAGATTGGAAAGTTGCAAAAATAGTTGAGCTGTTCGCACCGGTGAAAGCGACGCTTGTCGTGCGGCCAGCTCCTGTCGGTGGAGAGATGATCAGGTTGACGCGACCTGGTTGATCACAGACTTGAATTCCCATTTTGGATGCGACCAACAGCCAACCCGCTGAATCGCTACACATCCCATCATTCATGGGGCGAACGTCGATTGCCGCTGGTGGAGAATGGATATGAAAGTAGGGCTGAATATGTGTCAGTTCGCCATTTGGTTTTCGCACGCTTGACCAAACGTAGCGTCCGTCGAAATCGGAGACTTGAACCAAAGTTTGATCCGTGCTCAGCGTGATTCCTTGGGTGCCTGAGAAGCCAGTTCCGGCCACGACCGGCTCTTGTCCCGCGCGGGCCATCCAAACAGTCTTCGTTTCTGGAACGGTGAAATAGATGGTGCCGTCATTGGCTGCTACGATTCCAGAACACTTAACGTCCTTGGCGATCGTTTCGAATTCGTTGCCATCGTTTTTGAATTTGACAACGGACTTCAGGCACGGCAAGCAACCGTAGAGTGAACCATCACTTCCAATGGCCAAATCTGAAATCATCGGTGACGTAAGCGGTTGGGAAAGCCTTTTGTTCGCGCCCCAGCGTTTAACGTCCCACACGACGGACTTCGTGTTGTCGGACGCGACCTTGTACACTACGCCTTCAGCCGCATCGGCAAAATACAGATTGCCTTTGGCATCGCTCGTGGCACCACAAGTCGATTGATGCCCGTCGCTCACCAATTCCCAATCTTCATCAGCAATCAGCATCTCCGCGGCGCGGCTACGACTGACGTCATAGTGGGTGCTAATTTCTTGGGGCCAGTCTTTCCAAATAGATCGCATCGCATCTGGAAAAATAGCGCCGCCGTGCTTTTGGCCGTGGTAGCCTTCGCCCCACACGTGATCAACTTCATAGCCGCTAAAAGTTAGCGCTGATAGCATGCCCTGGTTAGCGACCCACCAATCACCGCAGTAAATGTTTAGGTCGTTGCTGCCGTCTTGCAGGAAAACGCGAAGCGGTTTGGGTTCCGTTTTTCTGACCAGCACTGACATTTCATTCGCTCCGCGCAAACCGATGTAGGTTCCAACCATCGTGTAGACCCGTCGAAACTGATCCGGTCTCTGCCATGCGACATTGAACGCTGCGATCCCGCCAGAACTCGACCCGCAAATGGCTCGGTCGTTTGGATCACTACTGATCGCGTAGTCTTTTTCAACTTCGGGTAAGAGTTCGGTCAAGAGAAAGTTAACATAACGCGAGTCAATTGAATCGTACTCGAAGCTTCGATTGAACCTGGGCTGAGCCTCCTCATTTTGAGCCGGAACAACGCCGGGATTGATAAAGACACCAATCGTGATTGGCATTTCTTTGGCGTGGATTAGGTTGTCGAATACGATCGGAATCTTGCTGGCCCCTTTTTCACTGGCCAGTCGCATTCCATCTTGTACAACCATCAGGCAAGCTGGTTTAGTGGCGTCGTACTGCTGTGGGATATAGATCGCGTATTCTCGCTCGGTACCTGGAAAAATTGAGCTGGATTTGAAAGTTCGTTTGACCATTTTTCCGCGGGGCACTTCGCTTTGTCGAACTGAGGCAGGATCAATTGGGTATGGCCCTTCGTCTCCACGTTTCCGTTGACCGTGGGTTGCTTCCAATCCCATCAGCGAAATCAGGAACATAGTCCCGATGAAGGAGGCGGCGGAAATACCATTCGTAATCTTCAATCTTTGAGCTGCGAATTCACGAATTCTTTTTTGATCGATCATGGTGTTTTCAGGGGTTCGAAGTGGTTTGAAGGGGCGAGCCGGTCAGGTATTGTAGCCAAAAAAGGTAAAGCAGAAGGTGACTATTTCGTGGCGATGAAATGCTGTGACGAATTCACGATACAATCGGCGTGTCAAAATGAAACAGATTTCAGGATCCATCCATGGAAGACAAATACAGAGATCTCATCAAGCAGGAGTTTGTTGATTGTGCCGCCGACACGCTTGGGCGCGTCAAGAAAAGTTTGGCCAATAAAGAGGCAGCCGGCAATCACAAACCATTTCATGAAGCGATCTTGATTCGAGAGGCCATCCTCTGGAGCAAGTTCGAACGCTCCTTCAGCACGAGTTTTGGCCAACGACTGGTGGAGGAAGTTTCGCGTTTGTTGGCCCTCGCGTCCGGAGCAACGAAAGCTGAAAAACAGCGAGAGACAACGGTCGAATTGGATACGGCCTATCTCGCCCACATCGAAGAGCACCTTGCCGAAATTCGCGAAGGCAAGCGACGAGGGATTTGGGAGTCCGACCTAATCGACATCAAGGCGACCAAGCTGGATGGCGAGGTAACACGCGAAAGAGTTATTACCGATCTGTGGTTTGAACGCGATGGCGAAGAGTATTTCTTAAGCATCAAAACAGTCAAACCAAACATCGACCAAACGGCTGAAGCAAAACGGGATCTACTGAAAATCAAACTTCACGATGAGGATGCCAATGTGTTTTTCGGGCTTTACTATAATCCCTGGGGGGACAACAAAACGGACTACGCCCACAGTCCACCGATGAAAGTGTTTGACTTCAATCACGACTTGGTCGTCTTGATCGGCAAAGAGTATTGGAATTTGATTGGTGGTGATGGTGCCTACCAACTAATGCTGGAAATCGCGGCGGAAGCAGGTGTTGAAACCCAAAAGATCGTCGAAGAATTCAAACAAAAGTTCGTAGAGGGTGAGGAGTTAGGAGACGAAGAATGAGATAACGACTGTCACGCTTCGCACATGCGGCGCGAAGCTGCGATCTCGAAGGGGTTACCGCCAAGCTTACTTCGAGAAGCGCACGATGAGTGAGGCAACGAAAAGACGGCGGCAGAGTTTAAAGAATGACTACCAGTAAACTAGATAGTCGCCTGCTCTTGCAGATTGCTAGTTCGCTGGCAGAGCGCTAGCTTCTTCGGGTGAAGCCGTGGATGGTGGGACGAGTTCAAATTTGTGAACTTCCAATCCAACATCAACGCGTTTGACGACAGCGCTGAACTCTTCCATTTCCAAGCCAACGGGAGATTGTGTTTCTTGGTCTTCGAGTTCAGGCTTGAAGTCCGATAACGGCATGTCGATCGTCCAGCCTTGTTCGGTCGTTTCGACTTTGGATAAGTCGACACCGTAAAAGAACTTGCCAGCAAAACCCCCGCGATGGTGTCGTCCGCTCACCATGAAATAAACATGTCCATCCGTTCTTCTTGCTCTCCCGGTGACACGGAAGTAGGCGTCGCTGTCCAGCGAGATTGGTTGATCAAACTCACTTGCTCGAATTACGAGCACGTTCAAAACAGTCGGTTTGTCGTCTTGGGTTTTCCAATTGATAGGAATCGTTCGTAAGCGTGCCGGGAGTTCCTTGCTTGCGGCAAACCAGCGACCAAACACGTTTTTCGGCTCGGTTTCCATCGACTGCAGGCAGAAATTCACTGGCTGTCGTTTCAGAGTTGGTTCCAAGCGAGTGTTGTCATTGAGTGAAGCAACGACAACGTGTTGAGCCGAAACATCGCACTTGGTGCCGTCGACCAAGCGTGTCATGCGGACTTTACCTTCATTGACGCTAAGTGCGGTGACAGTTGAGAGGGATTCGACGTTGAGTTGCGTACCTAGGACTTCCAGTTTAGCGGTCGGCGTATGGATTAGCATCGGTTCGCCCAGACGCTGCTTCGTTACGTTGGCTGACAGATTACCGCCAGTGAGATGAAGCTCTTTTTGGCTTCCATCCGAAATCGTCAACTCAGATTGCCCGGTGACTGTGACCTTTGAGCCATCGTTGAATTTGATTCGTGCCCAAGAGTCGGATGCCAGTACGTCGAGAGTACCTCCACCGATGGAATCGCCTGCTGCGAGTCCGCGATTGATTCGGCCGCCGTCGCCACGCCACTCGACTGATCCACTGATTTCAGTGATCCGAGCGATCATTCTTGGCGGTTCCGGCCAATTTGTATAAACCACGCTTGCTGCAACCGCCAAAGTGGCGGCGGTTGCAACAAGAGCATGGACACCCCAGGTTCGCCGTCGAGGTGATTCAAGTTTTTTCGGTTGAGTCGTTGAGTTAGGAGTAGAGCTAGATAAGTTTGAGTTAGATCTGCCGACCGGCATTCCATCTAACGACTGGTTCGTATCTGCAAAAACCACAACATGCTCAGCGACACTTCGCAAAAAAGTTCTGGCTGCGGCATCGTCCCGCAATAAATTTTCAACCTCAAGCCGCTCTTGATCATTCAATTGATCATCAAGGAACTTGACGATTTGTTCTCGTTGGTTGTCGTTAATCATTAATCGACCTCGCGTGCGAGCTTAATTTCGATGCATTCTTTCAGCCCGGAATGCACACGCGATATTTGTTTGTAAATTGCATTCAAGCCACTTCCCATCTGATCCGCCACTTCCTGGCAACTGAATCCGTCAAAATAGCGTAAATGTAAAAGCGTTTTTGATTTCTCCGGTAAAGATGAGATGCATTTTCTTAATGCATTCATCCGAGTGTCTCCAGTATCAACCGACTCCGTCGACCAATCTCGTTCCAACAGAGCGATCAAGTCTGGTTCAATGCCGACTGTTTCCTTTTTGTGCTTTCGCAACCAGTCGATGCCCTCTCGGCGAGCCGAGATAAACGCCCATGAAACCAACGCCCCGTCGTTATCGAACGAAACGTCTTTTGTGATCGCCTTAATTACTACGTTCTGAAAAATATCCTCTGATGCCTGGGTGTCTCGAACGATCAGCCAAGTGGCCGCAGCGATTCGATCTCTCGACTTCATTAGGATACGAAGTACCTCTTGTTCGGTCATTTCCATCTCGTTTTGGGGGAGGAAACAACAAACAAGACAAACTTCCTACCTTTAAAACGGTCGTGCATCAGGATCCTGACAAAAAGAAATCGAAAAAGCGTGAATTGTGAAAATTCCCCGATAATTCTTCTCAAATGTGGACTGAATCCCGCTAATCATCGTTTTCGGCCAGTGGTTCATTCACCAAAGTATTCCCAAGTAAGAAATTTTGGACGGATTTTGGCGACGCCCTTGCTGGGTGAAAGTTCAAGAAAAAATCCAACCGGCTCAGGATCCAAATCTCGGAATCGGAAACTATAAAGAGCCGAACCCCATCTATTTCCCGCGCCGAGAAGATCAAACCGCTGGAATGACTTCGAGGACGTGTCGTAAATCAACCATCCTCGGATTTTCAGATCGACGCCCCGTTCCTGATTGATCACTTTCCCATTGAACGGATTCTTCTCGCCGGTTGGAGTTTGAACGCAACGAACCTGCCCCGCCAATTCAATTGTGATTTCGGCTCCGTCGACTTCGGTAACGGTTCCATTCAACGAAGCGGACTCAATGTCTTCAGGCCGCCAGGGATCTGACTCGCCGTTGACTTGATCAACGAAGTGGAACTGTGCCAGTCGTCGAACGATTGCCTCGTTGATTTCAAATGATTCTCCCTTTTCGTTCTTAGGTGGAATGAAACCATCAACCTCTTCGGCTGTCAGCCAAGCATGATCAAAGTTGTGCCGATTGGTTTGGTGACCAGGAAAGTTAACTCTCGGTAGGTCGCGCATTGTTTCAATTAAGCTCAATCCACCTTCGGGAAACGGAATGTGGATTTCGGAGTGTGGCTCAACCGTTTTGTTGGAATCAACGGGCTCGTACTTTAAGTTACTCTGGTTGATCGGAGCTCCCCATCGAGCAAGCCCCTTGCGAATCATTTTGCGAACATCACGGGCATCAGTCGAATTGACGGAAGCCCAAAGTTTTCCGTCCGATGATGCGAGGTAAAGCCCTTGGCGAGTTGGTGTCGGTTTCGTGCGGCCAGCGTAGTGTCCTTGTTCAGCAATCTTGCGAAAGAACTCTCCCTCTGTATCTTGCTGATGCATCACCAAGTTGATATCGATCGCAACGTTGATGCATTCTTTTTTTAGCAGCTCGATGATGAAGTCTTTTCCGAATACGGACTCACGGCCCGATACGCCATTGTTTCAGACACAGCCCAATGGGTCGCCATTCATGGCCCAGACGAAAAGTGGTTTCTTTTTTTCGTTGGCAAGCTGAATGCCTTCTCCGAGACTCGGCAGCCAGGGGATCTCTTGCCACTTGGTTTCTTCATCGTTGGCACTGATGAAATTCGAAACGATTTCAAACTGCTGTTGCGTTTCAATTCCGGCGTCGTAGGCCGCGCGAACCTTATCATTTGTTTCGTCCAGCTTCACAGTTGCTGCCGCAACGAATTGCAGTGGAGCCAACGCAGCCAATAAAAAGCATGATGCCCGCAAACCAGTGTTGAAAGAAAGAAACATGCGTACTCTCAAAGAAATGTTTTGTGTCAAAGGAATTTACGTCGGAAATCAAGAATCGCGAATCGAGTCGAGATGCCAAGTTTAACGAAGTAGTTGAACAAACAAAGCGTTTGAACAAACGCCGCTATTGAAAGATAGTTCAAACAGCTTTACGAGTCAGCACAGTGAAACAAGAACAATCATTTTCAGCCGCGAATCCAACTATCCACGCAGTAGAAAAATCTGATTCGTTGTAACCCAACCAACATTGTTTGTGTTTGTAGACCGGACTTTCAGCCATTGGCCTCGCTGATCCAGTAACTTGACCCGTTCTCCTGCTCCAACTTCTCCGACCGTCGGGAACCCTTCGCCGTCTGCTTGACGAAGGTTCACTATCTCGTCAATCGCGACGCCATCAAATGGAGTGTCGGAATTGAGCGACCACGCGTACGAACCGAAAGCCATCAGGAATACGATCACCATCAACACCATCACTGCTCGTGACCGAACCAGCGGAAGCCGCGACAAAGGTGAGAAGAATCGAGCAGCCAGCAAAAGCCAGATGCTCGACCACGCCAACAACCCAACCCACCACGTCAGTCGTGTCGAAACGCGACGGTTGAATTCGAAAACCGTATCGCGAAGACGGTTCCAACTAATTGTGTTTGTCACCCCCGATCTCTCGAGACTCGAGGAGCTCGCCAAACGATGTCTGGCAAATTGAAGATTGGTCTTCACCGCAGCTTCTGACGGAGCGAGCCGATGGGCTTGCTCGAAATTCGCGATGGCCAGCCCCAAATTACCGGTCTGCAAATGTGCGTTGCCGATATTGAAAAAGAGCTTGCCAGAACGAGTGCCGTTGGATGCTAATAACTCGAACTTGCTAATCGCTTTTTCCAGCAACTGTTTCGATTCAGCTGAGTCCGTCGTCCGCAAGTTCATGGCTTGGGAATACAGTGCATTGGCTTCGGATAAAACGAGCCTTCGCTGATCCGCATTGAGTGGTTGCAATTCATCGGCATGTGCCCGATTAAAAGACTGCAATTGGAGAAGCCCACAAAGTGCCAGTAATAAGATTCGCGTGACAAGGCTTTGGCGAATTGGTGATTGGCCAGCCACAGAGTTGAGAGAACTGAGCGCGGAAATCGCCGAAGCTTTCAGTTCATTTAGCGAATCAGATTTCAGAGGACTGAATGCGGCCTGATCACATTTTGCCAACACCTCTTGAAGCTTGATTGGGAGCGTGTGTCGGTTAGCTCCTTCGTCTAACAAGTATGTCGTCTCGATGGCGGAGGCAATTTCGACGATCGATTGGGCTTTGTTGATTCTGGAAATCGCTTTTTTCTCAGGGCTACCGGACGCAAACTTGGCAACGAACCAGTCGCGGCGCGTGAAAGCAAAGCACGCCAGAAATAGAATTGGCGGTATCGTCAGCGGCAGCCAAGGCGACATAGCATGCGGCGAACGGACATGTTGATCTAGATCGTTCAAAATATCGTTGGAGTTAAAATTTGCCAAAACAGGTTGCAACGCAGTCTCCGTCTCAGAGGCTTCCGATGCTGGTTGTGAGTTTCGGTTCCATTGGTTGGTGTCGCCGACGATCGAATCCAGCGAGAGCGAATCCGATTCTTCCACTTCGATCGCAATCGGCTTGCTGTAGGCCGTCTCATATTCTTCGCGCTCGGGATTAAAAAACGAAAATGGAATAGCAGGAATTTCAGTGATTCCAGCGGTTCGCGGCCGAATCGAAGTGGTGAATAATTTAGCATCGTCTTGGACATAGCCGGCAAGGCTGTCATCGGCGACTTTAAAGTTCTTCGTGAGCAACTCCATCGACGCAATTGGTGGAGCTTGCACCAACTCCATCGGGCCATCGCCTTGCAATTCAATTTGAAGCGTTAACGGGTCACCGGCTTTTACTTTCAACGGCTGCGCCCCGGTGATGATGCGATACTTCCCCACCGCGCCTCGGTAGTCGTTGGGGCGTCCAACGATCGGCACGTTGATCACTTCGATCGGCGGTGCTTCGGCTGCCGCCGCAATCGGTCGAGTCGATTTAACCACCAGGCTGTTGGATGACCGGCGAAAAAATGGATCGTCAAATGCGGAATCAAATATCGATGTCATTCCTCGTGATGCCCCCAACTCTGTCGGGTAATTTACGACGACTTGAACATCTCCAACATCAATCTGCCCCGGCCGCTGAGGATAGACCATCGCATCAATCTGATAGAGGTAATAGGCAAGCGAGTTTCCATCATCGTCCTTGCGCAATACTTCTTCGCCGCTGGGCCGCCGTCGAGAATTCGATAATTCTTCGATTCGTTTTTTGAATTCTCCCCAGTTCGTGTTGCGACTGATTCGATCCCACATGTGACCTTCGCTGAGTTTGACCCTTCGAGTTTCATCTGAAAAAGGTCGGATCCAGATTTTCAAAGCGAGGTTGATCGGTTGGCCGACGTAAACTTTTTCGTCCGCCCCGACGATCTCCGCGAACATCAAGTCTCCTGTCTCGCTCTTGCCTGCAACGAATTCAAATTCGCCCGTCGACTGAACTTTGCCGTCGATCTGCAAGTCGATCGAGGGGATCTTGAATACACCTTCGCGTAAAGGAGTGATTTGAAAATCGTAAATGATGGAGGAACTCTCAGTGCGTCGCCCGTTGTAAATGCTGATTCGTGAACTCCGCTGAGGAGTACCACCGGAACGAATATCCAGCCCATCAATTTCTGGCAATCGAGGCGGTTCATACTGCTTCGCGTTGACGATCCCAATGCGAAGCGAAATTGCTTGGCCGACATAGGTTTCGCGTGTTGAAAGTTCGGTCGCCAAGTTCTTGGCGGCTTCTTCTTGAACGCATCTGGCAGAAACCGCTGGCGGTTGGGGAAGCCACAGCCCAGCCAGTAGCGTGGCGGCGATGAAATAGATGTTGAGGGATTTCGACTTCATGATTTACCAGTCCTTTTCTACAGGGACTCGGCGGACTCGCATTTTTTGAAGCTTCTCGATGCGTCGCCGAAGCTCACGGTCGCGAACGGCTTGTAACATCTTGCGGGCTTCTTGCATCGTCATCGTTTGCCCCTCTTTTAAGCCTCCGGTCATCCCCTCGCCGGGCTGAGCCGGGCCATGATTCTTGGTCTGTTCATTCAGTGCCTCCAGTTCACCTTCGGGAGGTTGCTTCTTGTCCTTAGATGCTTCTTCTTGTTTGTTCTCATTCTGAGCATCGTCACTGGGTGAGTTGTTTGGTTGCGATTTTGGCTGTTGGTTAGCTTTGTTCGATTTCTCCGACTTGCTTCCCTGGTCTTGATCGGAGCTCTGCTCGTCTTTGGGGGCAGGTTTCTCACTGTCCGATTTTTGTGAGTCGCCATCTTCGTCGGAGTTCGCTGGATCCTGTTCAGATTTGTCTTTGTCGGAATCGTTGTCGGATCCATTTTCCTTCTGCTCTGATTCCTGTTTGTCTCCGGCCTCTTCATCACTGTTTTTTTCGTCTGATTCCGCACCTTGGTCCTTTTTGTCCTCCCCTTTTTCGTTTTGTTTCTCGTCTCCTTTGTTGGAATCTTTTTCTTCTTGGTCGCTGTTTTGCTTTTCTTGGTTTTGCTTCTCTTCGTTCTTTTGGTCCTCGTTCTTCTCTTTTCGCTCGTCGTCTTTCTGCTGCTCCTGTTCCTGCTGATCCTCTTCTCGTTCCAATTGTTTGATCAGACGATAGGCCAGCTCAATGTTGGCTCTTGCATCAACATCACCTGCCTCAGCATCAC
>CAZPTT010000011.1:0-22631 GCA_964589435.1 uncultured Pirellulaceae bacterium | reverse complement strand
CGATAGGCCAGCTCAATGTTGGCTCTTGCATCAACATCACCTGCCTCAGCATCACTTGAGTCAGTTCGCAATGAAGCCCGGTAATGCTTGATGGCAGATTTGAGCTGTGAAATCGCACTTTGTTTGTCTTGCTCGGCATTTTGAATCGCTCGCGCGTAGTCAACGTTGCCCAAGTTGAAACGCGCCTTTGATGCCAGCTTCGGCGGCGCGGAACCGGCAACCTTGCTGAATAGATCTCTCGCGCTGTCGACATCCCCCATGCGATAAAGTGCGATTGCCTTATTGAAATTCAGGCGAGCATCGGGTTGGTTCGCATCACCAACCAAGAGGGCTTCGTCAATCTTCTTGATCGCCGTTTCGTAGTCTCCTGCAGCGATCGCTTCGTTCGCACTCGCGGCCAGCTTTGATACTGATTCCTCTGCGAATCCAAGAGGTGGGGCCGCTAAGTTCATGGCAAGGAAAGCAGCGACCATGATGCCGGCGAAGGCAGTGAGTCGATTCA
The DNA here is from genome assembly GCA_964589435.1 of uncultured Pirellulaceae bacterium. Classification (GTDB taxonomy): domain Bacteria; phylum Planctomycetota; class Planctomycetia; order Pirellulales; family Pirellulaceae; genus Mariniblastus. The sequence continues at coordinate 22,129 of CAZPTT010000011.1, read as the reverse complement.
GTTGCAATCCGTTACTGCGGTCAATTAATTCAATCGTCATTGCTAAGCCGCCTCCGGTTGTTGGGTCGGTTTAGTGTCGGTAGCTCCTGTTGAAATTTTGCTTGCTGCAGGTGTTCCAGTCGCGCTACTAAATGGGTTGGCCTCAACACTGGACGTGCTTTTGCAAGGCCAATAGGAAATCAAAAAATCCAGCAACAACAGGCCCAAAGCGGTTCCCAAAAACCAGTGGTATCTAGGAATGAACGCGTTGATCTTTGCCGTTTCAAAATTTTGTTGAGCGATACCGGCAATGAAGCGGCGATAGACCGCTCCCATATCGACTCGTTTGGTGCCGGCGGGAATGTAAGCTCCCGAACTGCTGGTGGCGATCTCCTCAAGGATTTTTCCGTCCAGTTTCGACCAAACCTGTTGGCCTTGATGTTCGACATATGATTCGCCGCGGCGGCTTTGAGCCGGAATGCGAGCTCCTTGTTTCAAGTCGCCCAATCCAACGGTAAAAATCCGCACGCCCGCTTGCTCGTAAGCTTCTTTGGCGGCCTCGATCGGACGGCTTTCGTGGTCTTCGCCATCAGTGATCAAGACGATTGCTTTATGGTCGGCGGTCTTTTCCAAAAACGAGCGGGAGGCAACGCGAATGGCTTCACCAAGATTGGAGCCTCCTCGCTCAATATTGTGCGGTCCAATTTCGTCGAGACTTTGTTTGAAGTCTTCATAATGGTTCGTCAACGGGACGTGTTGGCGGACATCGCCAGCAAATAGAACTAAGCCAACCCGATCTCCCGCCATTTCGCTGACCATGTCTTTGATATCCTGCTTCGCTCGCCCCAGCCGACTTGGTGTGGCGTCTTCAGCCAACATGCTTCTCGATACGTCGAGCGCAAAAATGACTTCGATTCCTTTCTGCGGAATCTCTCGCCAAGTCTTCCCCCAGCGAATATCGACCAGGCCAATCACGATGGCAACCAACGCAAGTAGAGAAAGCGAACAGGAGACGAGCTTCCGCGTCAGCCCGAAACGGTTCACAAGTTGGGCGAGCAGATTCGGAGTCGCAAACTCCATCAGTTTGCGGCGATGCCACACGATCGCGCAAGCGACAACGATTCCAATGGCAGCGACCAACCAAAGCCAGTTGAGGTTTTCAAGTTGTCCGTATTCTATTTCCATTATCTCGATTTAGTTTGGTTGAGTTTTCTGCTCTGGTGGCTATCTCTGGTTGCTTTTTTTCTTGAGCGAATTTTCATCAAGCAAGAAGGTCTTTGTTGTTCAGAAACGTGCTATCCAAACTCCCGGAAAAAAGTATTCTTTAAAACCATTTGCAAACCCAGCAACAGGAAAGCCCAAAGTGCGACGGGCGGAAATGTTAAACCTCCGTAGTGAATCGGTCGCACAGCAAGCTCTCGGTAGTCCACGTATTGTCGCTCCTCGACTTTTGATTTCTCCAGCCGATCAATCTCGGCGTAAATTTCCTCTAGAGATTCTGTGTCGGTCGCCCGGAAGTATTTTCCATTGGTCGTGTCGGCAATCTTTTGCAGAGTTTTTTCATCGATATTGACGTCCATCCAACGGATGATTTGCCGGCCAATCGCATTGGTGACCGGTACGGGAGCCCTGCCCTTGGTGCCGACGCCAATTGTGTAAACCTTGATGTTCATCATCTTGGCCAGTTCGGCGGCTTGAATGGGCTCCAGCGATCCAGAGTTGTTCTCTCCGTCGGTCAGCAAAATGATGACTTTACTTTCAATTTCTTGCTTTTGATTTTTATCAAGCGCTGCCAGTTTTTCGACCGCCAATCCAATCGCATCGCCGATCGCCGTTCCGTCTTCGCTGTTTCGATTGACAATCGAGGACTCGTTTAGCTGAGAAACGAGAAACGGATGGTCTAATGTTGGCGGCGTCATACCGTCGGCATTTCGCGCGAACGTGACCAAGCCAATCAAATCGCTGAACCGCCCTTCTAAATCGCCTTCGCCAAGAACGAATCGTCCGACCACGTCTTTGACCGCCGTCAGACGATCAACCGGAACGTCTTGTTTTTTGAAGTCCATCGCGCGCATGCTTCCGCTGCGATCGACGACGATCTCGATTGCAATTCCCTCTGTATTTGCAATCGTTTCTTGTCGTCCTTCTCTTGGTCCGGCCAGTGCTACGATCAAGACGGCCATTGTCAGTAAGGTCAGGGCTGCCGGTACCCACATCATTCGCTGCCGGAAGGTTGGTCGAATCGACGAAGCGAAATCCGTCGAGCTAAAGGCCAGCGAAACAGACTGACGCGCTGCCCACATTCGCCACGCGAGGATCGGCAGTACAAGCAGCAATAATAGTACGTAAGGTGAATGGAACATCAGGCATTCTCCCGAATGGATTCTTCATCCAATCCATTCGCATTCGAAGCGGTTGAATCCGTACGAGCGATTTTCGCATCACGGTCGCCAGGTTGAGCCGTTGTTTCTTCAATAAATTGATGAGCCTGTTCGAAGGTTGTTTCAAGTTGATTTCCACCTGGTAGAAAACTGGCAAACTTGATTTGATCGACCTGATGCAACAAGAATTTCAATTGCATTTGTTGGTTTCCATCGAGTCGATGGTCTGATTTAGCAAGCTCGAGAAATTCGGCCGTCGTCAACTGCGGCGCAGCCATCCCAAAGCGTCGACGAATATACTCGCGAAGCACATCGGCGACTTCGGGCAACAATTTCGCTTGATCGCCGTTGGAAAAATCTTCGGATCGTTTCAATTCACTTAGTTTTCGATACGCCCAAGCGTCGGCGCGAACTGTCGTTTGGCGTCGTGCCACCAACAACAAGAGAGCGGCGCATCCCAAGCCGGCTCCGCCCGCGATCAATCGAGTGATCCAAGATTGAGACGCAGGCTTTTCTGCGGGGATCTCGACGGGCTCTTTGATGTCTCGAAAAACAAACGGGTCGGCCTGCTCTTCCAAAACACTTTGAACGCGAATTTCAATCGGCGATGAATTTGACGTCTCGCCATTGACGATAATGCTAAGCGACGGAATCACTAAGTCCCCGCTGGCGAAGCTTTCTAATTCGTAAACCCGTTGCCAGAGCCGCCCTGATTGTGTCGGAACGTCAAACTGGTCTTTGACCGAGACGATGTCAAAATCACCTAATTGACCTAGTTGCTTGGGCGTCGACGGGAACTGTACTTTCGATCCATTGGCCACCTTTACCGACACCGTCAACAAAAACGGATCAGCAATTTCGACAGTCGTCCGATCGACCGCTACTTGAACATCGACTTCAGTGACCGTTGAACTAGGTGGTGCCGATTTAACGCTCAATACGGCGCTTAATACGGGTTGTGGGCCAGTTACTGTTATGAAAGCCAACGTGGCAATCACCAGCGTGGCGCGGACAGATGCGACAGAGCACATTGGTGACTGCGAAGCGAATTCTGATGTTTGATGTTGGGAGCGAGTCATGGTTTTGTTGTCTTGCATTGGCGATGAGCACGACGAAGATTTTCTATCTTCCTTTTTCTCGCAAGCGAAAGAACTTTTTAAGTGGCTCGACAAAATCTTCACCAGTCCAAAGTTGAATCGGACTGAGGTTCAGTTTCTTGAATGATAATTCTCGGTTGGCAGTTGCCTGTCGAGTGTGTCTTTCAAAGCTTTCTCGGTTCTTTCGATTGGCCGTGTCCAGCACAACGACTTGACCTGTTTCGGAATCACGTAAGCGAATCAGGCCAACATTGGGCATGGTCAACTCGCGTCGATCAGAAACGACGATAGGAATCACGTCATGTTTTCTCGTGGCGACTTTGAGAGCTTTCTCGAATCCGGTGTCTTGAAAGTCGCTGACGATGAACACGACGCTGCGGCGTTTAGCGGTTCGCGAAAGGTGTTCGATCGCTGCCCGCAAATCGGTGCCACGACCAATCGGTTGCGTGTAAAGGATTTCGCGAATCAAGCGGAGCCCGTGGCGTGAACCTTTGCTCGGTGGAATCGACTTTTCAATGTTGTCGCTGAATAGTGTCAGGCCAACCTTGTCATTGTTCTTGATGGCGGCAAAAGCCAATGAAGCGCTCAGTTCGGCAACCAAATCGCGTTTTGTTTGAAAGTTGGTTCCTAAGCTTTGCGATGCACTCAAATCGACCAGCAGTCGAACGGCAAGTTCACGTTCTTCTCGAAACAGTTTGATGTAGGGTTCGCCAACGCGTGCGGTTACGTTCCAGTCAATCGCCCGGACGTCGTCTCCGATTTGATAAGGCCGCACTTCTTCAAATTCGATACCGCGACCTTTGAAAGCCGAGTGATATTGCCCCGCCAACATTTCGTCGACGATACGCGAGGTGCGGATCTGAATGCGTCGGATTTTCTTGATTAGTTCGCGGGGAATCATCGAGCTTGTTGGTTGGTTGGTTACTTAATTGGGGTCGGATGTATGAAGTGCTGGTTTAGTAAAACGATTCGGTCGTCGGCCGAACCTTGCATGGCAAGTTCTTCTCGGATCAACCAAGCTCGTTTCGGTTCAACAACTAAGGAACCGGGATGTGATTGATGATTTGCGTTACAACATCCTCCGATGTTTTCTCTTCAGCTTCCGCTTCATAGGTCATGATCACGCGATGACGAAGTACATCGAGTGCGATGTCCTTGACGTCCTGCGGAATCACATAGCCACGACCTTCGAGAAAGGCATTGGCTTTGGCGGCCAACGTCAAATTGATAGTCGCGCGAGGCGAACCGCCATATTGAATTAAATCGCCAAGTGGCAGGCCGTATTTTTCAGGCTCCCGGGTAGCGATGACCAGGTCAACGACATATTCCTGGATTTTTCGGTCGACATAGATTTGGTCAACCAAAGAACGAGCCGCGATAATCTCGGTGGGCGTCGTAACGCAAGGCACTGGTTGCGAAGCCGAGGTCTTGGACATTCGCTGCAAGATCTCAAGCTCTTGGTCTCGATTGGGATAGTCGACGACGACCTTGAGCATGAACCGATCCATCTGGGCTTCCGGCAATGGGTAAGTGCCTTCTTGCTCTACCGGATTTTGCGTTGCCATAACGAGAAACGGATCGTCTAGCAGAAAGGTCTCAGCCCCAATGGTGACTTGGCGTTCTTGCATCGCCTCCAGTAGCGCGCTCTGCACTTTGGCTGGAGCTCGGTTGATCTCGTCCGCAAGAATCAAGTTGGAGAAAATGGGTCCCTTCTGAACGGTAAACTGTTGGTCTTGAGGGCGGTAGACGAGCGTTCCAATCAAGTCTGCAGGCAACAAGTCGGGTGTGAATTGCAGCCGTTGAAACTCGGTCGAAATTCCCTTGGCAAGACTGGCGACGGCTGTCGTTTTGGCAAGCCCGGGGACGCCTTCAATCAATAGGTGGCCATTGCCGAGTAAGCCGATGAGCATTCGCCGAATCAAATTCTCTTGGCCAACAATCACCTTCCCGACGGCTTCGATCAGTTTGCCAAACGGCTCGGCAGCAACACTGATTTGCGCGGACAGTTGTTCGATTTCTTCGTGGGTTCTATTTTCTGTCGTCATCTTGTTTACCGTTCATCATCTTGTTTGCCTGGCGGTTTCTTTACCGTGCATTTCTTTGCCGTGCATTTCTTAATTCGGAGCTACATCAAGTGGCCAGAACCATCGCCAGAACTATCGTTTAACGTCTGCCATCATTCCCCATCACGATGGCCAACCGAAAATGGTTGTCGGGATAGCAAGAAATGCGCAATGTTAGTCGTAGTCAAAGCCGCTTTCCCAGCACCTTTTCATGATCGCCAAGCCGATTTTTGCCGAAAATATTATTTGATGTCAGCGACTGACTCCATGTTCTACGAAATTGCTTTGAAAAAGTTTGAGGTTACCAGCAATTCAATCCGGGCAAGCCAGTTGGAAGGTGGAACTTTTTGCCGTTAAGTCAACTCTCACGTATACTCAACGCTTGGCCTCAAGCCTCAGCATTTCAACGTTTCAGCATTTCAACGTTTCAGCATTTCAGCATTTCGCTTCCCGCTCGTCGAATCAGAAATTAAATGTCAGACAAATCATCAACCGTCGTCTGTCTCAGTTGTAACAAACGACTGAAGATTCCTAAAGCATCGATTGGGAAACGGGTGATGTGTCCCGGGTGCTTGACGCAAGTGGAAACGGGGGACTCACCGTCGTCGGGAGGCTTTCTGGATTCAGGCTCGCCGTTTGAACTGGAGTCGTCACCGACTTCATCTTCCGCCCCGCTACCGGCATCGGGTGGCAAGCGTCCGGCGCGTGTTCAATCAGCATCCGGAGAACGTCGTCAAAAGTGGGAGCAAGCAAAAAAAAGGAAGAAGAAGAAACGCTACGAGAAACGCCAAGAGGAATCCAGCTCAGGAATTGCGTCTTGGGGTGGAACGCTCCTTTTTCTCTCAATCGGATCGATGTTGCTACCACTGGTTGGAGTTCAATTTAAAATTTTGGCGTTGTTTGGCCCGTTTGCGCCCATCGTCGGCGTGTTGTTTGGGTTGGTTGGGATCGGAATGTTAATCATTGGCAATCCGCATTGGAGCGCTGGCAAAATGCTTGCCATCGGTTTTGGCTTGGCAGCGCTTCTGGTTGTGTTCGGATTACTGCCAATCCTCGTAATGATTTTGTCTGCTGCAGGAAGCGGGATCGGGGGAAATGCCGCTTCGTCGTTTCAGCAGAATGGAATACGAACTGCAAAACAATTGTCGAACGATCCCTCGGTTCAGCCGAACAATCCGGCGGAATTCAATCGAGGCCCAAACCCCAAGATCTTTGATAGAAACAACCAAAGTGGTCGTGGAAACCACTTCGATGGCAGTGGCATGGATGACGATCCGGCATTTGAGAATCATCGCAAGGAGTTCGGAAAGCAGGATGATTTTCTAGCTTCTCATGAAGAGCGAGTGGCTCAGATGCGTGAGCAAGCGAAGAAAGACCGGGAGGAGTTTATGGAGCGATTCAAGTCCAGCCCTTTCAGGCAGGGAAACAATAGCTCGTCGACGTCAGCGTCACCCAGCAGAAACAAAAGCCCCATTAACTCAGGCGGTTCAAGTAAAAACGGCAGCCCCCATAACAACTCGTCGCAGTCAATTAAACGGCCCGAAAATTCCGATGCCAATTCTGCCAGCCAAGACGATTCGTCGGACGAATCGCCATTTGTAATCCGCAAATCAGCGCCGAACAATCGAAACCAGCGTAATTCTCGCGGCGACGACGCAGATGATGATAACCCGCTTGCCAGACGCTCCAAACCCAATAGCCGAAACCAAGCGAGTGAATCCAGTGACTCGGCGGAGGGCGATACTGCCGCAATGGATGCCGATGACAATCCGTTTTCCGGTGGAAAGAGCATCGATGACGCGGTGCCGTTCAGGCCAATACCCGATTTAGATAATCCTTTCCAACCGAAAAGTTCTTCGAGTGATACGGCTGTCGATGCAATCGATCGTAACCAGCTTTCACCTTCCAGCAAGTCAAACATTTCAAGACGATTTTTGTCGGAAGGAACTTCTGTCTCGATCTTCAATTCACGAGGGATTCCGGGTTTTAGTAAGAAGTTCAAACTATCGGACATTGCTGGGAAGAAAACCAAGTCAGGTCAAGTATTCGTAAGTGATAAACCAACCACCGGGCTGATCTTCTTTAGGAGTGGTCGATTGAGTTACTTCGTTCCCATGACAGTGAGAGAGAAGCGAACTTTGGATGCGGTGATGCCGCTCGACGATGAAGGTTTGCACGGATTAAACGTTGGAATTGTTGACGGCAAAATCGTCGGTGTCCAAGGCGTTTTTTGCGATGTTGATCGACGCAAACTAGTGGTCAGTAGCGCTCGTGAAGGAGAATGGATTGGAGATGAGCCTGCTCCCAAGAACATCGTTTCGATTGATGGAGGCGGCAAGCGAATTCATGGCATGGTCGTATTTACTCGCGGCTTCGACCTGCAAGGCCTGCGTCTGATTACGGGGCCACGATAGTCTCTGACGCTGAACTCTCAGCCGCCGGTGTCGACCGACCGCCCCCTTTTTTCTCAAGAGCTCTTCATTCTCACGAACACTTCTTTCTGAGCTGACTGTGCAAGCAGTCGCCCGCCGTTTGAAATGGGTTATTTAGTTGTCATTGACAACAAACTTGAAACTTTTGAATGAATGACAGGGTTGTTGTGGGTAGGGACGTAGGCGAAACTTCTTGGCGAACCCGGACTGATCTTCAATCCGGGTTGGTTTTTTCCTCGACCAGGACAAAACGGTGCCGAACAGTCGATTTGCTCTGGCGTTTCGATTCGTTGGGGAGTCGACGTCCACCATCAATCTAAAACACTTATTCAAGGCAGCGATCTATGAAGCTGGTGATCGAGAACCTTTCTAAAACTTATGGCAACGGGGTGCGTGCTTTAGCTGATGTTTCGATGGTGATACCAACCGGAATGTATGGGCTGCTGGGGCCCAATGGAGCGGGGAAATCGACTCTGATGCGAACGATTTCAACGCTTCAGGAAGCCGATTCCGGTTCGATCACGTTGGATGACATCGACGTTTTGAAACAGAAGAAAGACGTTCGAAAGATCTTGGGCTACTTACCCCAAGAGTTTGGCGTGTATCCGAAAATCAGCGCGCAAGCGATGCTGGATCACATCGCGATGTTGAAAGGCATCACCAATCGCCGCGAGAGAAAAGAGTTGATTGAGGCGATGTTGAAGCGAGTCAATTTGTATCAGCACCGCAAGAAAGCGATCGCTGGGTTTTCCGGCGGCATGAAGCAGCGTTTTGGGATCGCGCAAGCTCTATTGGGGGATCCCAAACTGGTCATCGTCGATGAACCAACGGCGGGTCTCGATCCAGGCGAACGAAACCGTTTCTACAACTTGCTTTCGGAGATTGGTGAAAACGTAATTGTCATTCTCTCAACTCACATCGTTCAAGACGTCAAAGAACTCTGTACTCAAATGGCAATCATTCACGAAGGCGAGCTGCGATTTGCAGGCGCTCCGTCAGCCGCCGAAGACGAGTTGGAGGGCCGTGTGTATCAGAAATCAATCGAAAAGTCAGAACTGGATACCGTAAAAGCCGAATACGACGTCCTTTCAACGAAGCTGGTCGCCGGTCGGCCACTGGTACACATTCTCAGCGACACCGATCCTGGCAACGGCTTCGTTGGGATATTGCCCGATTTGGAAGACGTCTTCTTTTCCAAGATTCAAATGACGAGAACGCCGTCCTGATCGTTCGGTTCTTAGTTTGAATTCGCGTTGCCTCTATCTTACAGGTGTCTCAGTCCATAGGCATCGCGACTGCATCGATCGGCTGCCTTCCATTCCTTTGCCCGTTAACTCACGGTCGCTAAATGTTTCCCACAATTTTCAAATTTGAAATTCGATATTGGCTTAAGCGAGTCATGCTCCTGATCTTCTTAACCATCATCACGCTGATGATTTTGGGAGCGACATCAACCGACAATGTGGTTATTGGCCAGGCACTGGAGAACACGTATCGAAACGCGCCGTTCGTGATTCAGAATTTCTATGCTGTGATGGCGTTGCTGACTTGCTTAATGACGACGGCGTTTGTAAATGATGCTGCATCACGTGACTTCGCAAATAAAACTAGCCAACTGATTTTTACGAAGCCCCTCAATAAATACTCATTCTTGATGGGTCGTTTCTGGGGTTCGACGCTGATCGCGTTGATTCCGATGCTTGGAGTTTCGCTCGGGGTTCTCATTTCACAGTTCATGCCTTGGAATGACGCGGAGCGATTCACAGCCATTTCATGGCCGGCGCATTTTTGGGGCATTGCCGTGTTTGCGATACCCAACGTGATCTTCATTTCGGCGATCATCTTTGCGATTGCCGTTTGGCTGCGGAGCACATTCGCATCATTTATTGGTGTGATTTTATTGCTCGTTGGCTATGGATTTTCACAAAGCCTGATTGGCAATCTCGACAACGAACTGCTCGCCCAATTGTTGGATCCGTTTGGTTTGGCGACGTTCCAAATTGAAACAAAGTACTGGACGTTGGACGAACGGAACACGCAGTACCTCACGCTCTTTTCGCCGATGATGCTGCTCAATCGATTGATTTGGTTGGGTGTAGGGATGTTTGTTTTGGCGGTTTCCTGCTGGCGATTCAGTTTTGCCGAACGCAAAGCACGGCGGTTCAGCAAAGAAACCAAAGAACTCGCGACTTCAAACGTTATTGCCATTCCTAAGGTTTCATTCAGCTATGGATTCGGAGCCAAGCTAAAGCAATTGTGGAGTCAGTTTAAAGTCGACTTCGTTAGTACGATCAAAAGCCCGGTCTTTATCGTGATCGTGTTTGCTGGAATGCTAGATACTTTCTTTTCGCTGCAGTCCGTCGCGAACGAAGGATTCGGCTTGAGCGCTTTGCCGGTCACCTACTCTATGATCGATGTCATTCGTGCCGGCTTGTTCGTTTACCTGTTCGTCGTGATTACGTTTTACGCCGGCGCTCTTGTTTGGAAAGAACGCGAGGCGAAACTGGATGAGGTTTTCGATGCCTTGCCACATCCGACTTGGATTTCTTACTTAGCCAAATTGTTGGTGATACTGACGATCGTCGTTGTTGTCCTGGTCGGTGTTACGTCGATGGGAATTGTGAACCAGGCAATGGCGGGTTACACGCGATTTCAGTTTGGCCTCTATCTAAGTTCATTGTTCCTTGTCACATTTGCTCAGCTTTTCTCGTTCACTGTGTTGGCATTCTTTTGCCACATCGTGTCGCCGAATAAATACATTGGCTATTTCATGTTCATTGGATTGGCCATCTTCAATTTCCTCGGCTGGGGCATGCTGGATATTGAGACGAATATGATTCAGTTCGCCAGCTTGCCGAGCTACATCTACTCGGACTTGTTTGGGTTTGCTCCTTACACAAAAGGGTTGGCGTGGTTTGGTACCTATTGGGTGCTATTCTGTGTGTTGTTGTCATGTGTCGGAGTATTGCTTTGGCAGCGTGGTCGCGATCGCGGATTCTGGCGTCGAATTCGAACTGCCGTCTCACGTTTTCACGGCGAGATGGCGTTGGCAACTTGTGCTTCGTTGGGTGTTTGGCTGGCGGTTGGAGGCTGGGTTTTTTACAACACCAAAGTCTTAAACGAATACATGACGGACGAGCAAGGTAATGTCGCGAGGTCACAATACGAGCTTCAATTGAGTGACTATGCAACGTTGGTCAGCCCGCGAATTACGAAGATTTCTCACAACATCGACGTCTTTCCGCATCAGCGAGGCATCATCTTCAAAGGCGATCAGACCATCGTCAATCGATCCGATAAGCCAATCGAAAAGATCTTCATCAACCTTGCCGATGGTTACGAAACAGAATTGAAGATCGACAATGCAAAACTGATCGAAGAGATGGAGGACGTGAATGTTCAGATTTACGAGCTAGACCCTCCGATGTCGCCAGGCGCCGAGTCAAAAATGGAGTACACCGTTTCGTACTTTGCCAAAGGTTTTGAGAACTCAGTTTCGACGCTTAGCATCGTGCAAAATGGGTCTTTCTTCAACAACGGTATCGCGCCCCAGATGGGCTATCAAAAAGGCCTTGAGCTAACGAGTGAGAACGATCGAAAACGATTGGGCTTAAGCCCGCCGGAAATCATGCCGCCACTTGAACCAGACAACATGGAAGCTCGCGCTAATACTTATTTGAGCAACAGCAGTGACTGGGTAGAAGTCGAAACGACGATCAGTACATCGGAAGACCAGATTGCCATCGCTCCCGGTTCTTTGCAAAAACGCTGGAAGAAAGATGGTCGTCATTACTTCCATTACACCGTCGATCACCCGTCTGTGAACATGTACTCGTTTATCTCTGCCGACTACGAAGTGGCAGCGCGCAAATGGAAAGACGTTGACGTCGAAGTCTACTATCACAAAGAGCATGAGTGGAACGTTGACAAAATGTTGTTCTCGATTCGGAAGTCGCTTGAGTATTTTTCGGAGAACTTCGGGCCTTACAAACACAACCAAGCACGCATCATCGAGTTTCCTCGAACGTCGACGTTTGCTCAGGCCTTTCCGGGCACAATGCCTTATAGCGAAGGCATTGGGTTCATAGCCGACATCAAAGAAGAAGACGACATCGATATGGTTTTCTATGTCGTGGCGCACGAGATGGCTCATCAGTGGTGGGCTCATCAAGTGATTGGAGCCAACATGAAAGGGGCAACCGTCCTGTCCGAAACCTTGGCTCAGTATTCTTCGTTGATGGTGATGGAGAAAGAGTTTGGCCGTGACATCATGCGAAAGTTTCTCAAGTACGAGATGAATAGTTATCTTCAATCCCGCGGTCAGGAAATGCTGGAAGAGGAAACGCTCATGGAAGTCGGCGCTCAGCAAGGCTACGTGCACTATCGCAAGGGCAGCGTTGTGATGTACTACCTGAAAGAGATGATTGGCGAAGACAAAATGAATACGGCTCTCAAGTCGTTAATTGAAAAGTTCGCTTATCAAGACGCTCCCTATCCGACATCCGCAGATTTGGTCGAGGCACTTCGTGAGCAGACACCAACTGAGTACGAGTATTTATTGGACGACTTGTTCAAGAAAATTACGTTGTTTGAAAATCGCGTATTGACTACGAGTTACCGATCTCAAAGTGACGGAAAATACGAAGTGACGGTCGACTTGCAATGCCAGAAATATCAAGCCAACAAAAAGGGCAAGCAAGAATTGATTGAGATCAATGACTGGATCGAAATTGGTGCTTTTGCGAAGCCGGAAGAAGGTCGAGAGTACGGAAAGACGTTGTACCGAGAACGAGTAAAAATCAACGAGGAGAAAAAGTCATTTACGTTTGTTGTCGATGAAGTGCCTGCACTGGCTGGCGTTGATCCATTTCTGTTGTTGATCGACCGATTGCCTGATGACAATATGAAGAAGCCGGCTTTGGTTGATTAAGCGGATTGGGTATGGCGTCGATGGCTTAGTTCTAGTTTTGCAAATCTTGCCTATTGAGAACCGATCGCTAATTTTGGTTGAGTTGGGTTTGATAAATTATGGGGTGTGTAGATTCGCGCGGCCCATGAATAAGTTGTTCGGTATAGCTCCGAAGGAGCGGTCGCAATTAGCTGCGGGCGGGAGCCCGCAGAGTCGATGTTTCATCGCAGTCAAGTCACGAAGTGACGTTCGTAAGATAGCCATTTGTTCGCAAGGTAGCCATTTGTTCGCGGTCGCCACTTCGTGGCTTGGGCTATCAAGTCAAACTAAACCGCGGGCTCACGCCGCGCGGCTATATGCGATCGCCACTTCGTGGCTAGAAAAATGCAAGACTTGAACTTAGGCTTGGCTTGGGTTTGGCTTGGGCTTGGCTTAGGTTTGGTTTACGTGGCTTAGCCGAAATCAGCTACTCAATTGGGGCAATGTAGAGATAGGTTGGTATGTCGGTCATCTTCGAAGTTGGTTCACGAGCGTTCGATCGCCCCTCTAAGAACTTAGTTCTTGGTTTTCGCACGCGCAATTCGCACCTTGGCTAAATCAAAAACCAAGGACTTCAAAATTGAAAACGCGTTCGAACATCCAAATCGCGGCGATGATCGCAATGACGATGGAGCCGCCGCCAAGGACGACGATTCGATAGAGTTTCGTTTGGCGAATCAGGAATGCGAATGGGAAAAATACGACGACGATCGCCAGTTGACCCAGCTCTACACCAACATTGAAAGCGAATAACGAAACAGCTAACGCAGAACTGGATAATCCCAGATCAAGCAATACGTTCGCAAATCCGAAACCATGTACCAAGCCAAATGCGAAAGCAATCATCCAACCGGAGAGCGGCAACGCCGGATACAGATTATTGATTGCGACGACGATGATTGAAAAAGCAATCGTTGCCTCGACTGCTTGGCTGGGAAGCGTTACATAATCCATCACAGCCAGCCATAACGTGATTGAGTGGGCTAACGTAAACACCGTGACGATTTTTAATACGGCACGGCAGGTCGGCCAGAATTTTTCGGCGGGCTCCCATTTTTTGTTTTCACGTACCAGCACAGCCGTCAACAAAAGTGAAATCAAAAAGAGCACGTGATCGAGGCCGATCCAAATATGCCAGACGCCTTCGATGACATAGTCAACAAACGTGCTCCACAGGCTCATTTCTGAAGTGCGCAACTCAATTTTTGATTGGCTGGGGCTAAGGATGTGGTTACTGGTCACTGTTCCGTTTTCGTACAACACTAACCCACGATGCGTTGGATCAATGTCGAACAGCAGGTCGTATTCGACGTCAATAACGGTCGCATTTCCCGGTTGGTCAGTTTCCAATGAAAGTACGGCGTAACCACCATCGCTATGTTCGGTAAACAGTAGTTCCACCAACTTCAACTCGCATGATTTGCCATCGGCGCGAAGTTTAAGTCGCGACATCGCATGGGCTCCGATCTCCGCACGTTTGGATCGAAGTTCACCCCAGGTAATTTTGTTGTCCTGGTTTGAGTCAACGCCGACGAGCATCTCGAGATCCTTAATCGAGATGTCCCATTCGATCTTTAGCGTCGAACTGCCACCATGAATCCTGAGATAGCTATCGCTTGGCTTGTGCGCGGCGGCGGAACTGGTCAGCCAGCCTGTGCAAAGCAAAGTCAGAAATAGAACCGTGAGTTTTCGTGGCGGAGAAAGTCTCGCTGGTTTGGAGGAGTTCACTGGCTTGCCTCCAAACGCTTGACCAACCTAAGCAACTCAATGTCTTCCGTTTCGTTTTCTCTCAGAAAGTCAATCACGGGCCGGGCAGCGCTTGGATCCTCGGCCGCGATTGCCGCTTCCAAAACGTTGCGAGAATCACGGGCTTCTTTTTGTTTACTCCAATTTATTAACGCCACTTCAAGTGATTTCGCTGGTTCATTTGCGAGCGACAGCAAATACTGTGCTTCGAATCTTCCGTGAGGTACGCCGCCACGCAGGCGAATTTCACTGAAGCGTTGCTTAAGTTCATTTTGCCAGCCGTCGCTGAGAGAAGTTTCGCCCGACTTTCGTGCCGCAATCGCGGCGATCAAGAGGATTCCGGTATCACTCGTGTCGGCACGCAAGAGAGCTAATGCTTGGGCTGGCTTGTCGCGGTCGATCAAGAATTCAGCGTAGGCACGCTTCAGGTAACTGTCATCAGGTGAGCGTGAAATTGCCTTTTTGAAATGCGACTCCGATTCGTCAAACCTGCCCAAAACTCGCGAGACTTCCGCTTGCATGACGAGTGCCCATGGAACAATGCCTGGCAGTTCACGTTCAGCCTTTTCCATCAACGCGGACAGGCGATTTTCGGCTTCGTTTGCCTGACCACAAACGGCCAGCAATGGAATTTGGCAGATGTCAGATTGAAGTGGTTCCGCAAATTGGCTTAGTGTTGCGCAAGCTTTTTGAGATTCGCTGTAGTTGCCTTTGACACGCTGCAGGTTGGCGAGTTCGATCCAGGCTTGGACGTCTTCTGCCTCACGTTCCAGCAATTTCTTGATGTCGATAATGGCGCCATCAAAATCGTGATCTTTTTCTTTTAGCTTCGCACGAACTTTTGCAATCGCAACTGGTGGAAGGTCGCTGTCCCACCACGGGCTAATTGCCGCTCGGGCGTAGCCATAGAAGCGAGGATCGCCCGCTTTTGCACCGGCCGCGATGTAAGCCCTGGCAACAGTCGCCGCCAGTTTTTCATTGTTTGGATCAGCGGCAAGCTTTTTGCGGACACTCGCCATCTGATCGCGATTGAATAAGCGGGCGGGCAAAACTTCCAATACGTCTTCATCAGACGAAGGGATGTAAGCTCGTGATTCTTGGGCGCTCGATAAGGCGCTGCCCCAAGTAATCGAAAGTAGCAGTAGCAGGTGTATAAAATTTTGGTACATGATGAACAGCGGCAACACTCAAAACATGGGCATAAAAAAATGAGCTTACCCGGATCCAGGTAAGCTCATTGTGATCCATCCGACAACTTGTTCAATCGAGTGACCAAACAAATTGAGACAACAGCAACTAGGTTGGCGGAGGGAGTTCGCAAATGCTGAAGGCGTTGCGAATTTGTCGACTGTCGTCACACCGATGAAACACTAACTTCTACGTCGTCGTACCATGTAACCCAAGACTCCAATTGCGAGCAATGAAGCTGAACCTGGCTCTGGAACTGCATTTGCAGAGGCTAGGTAAGGGAAAACATTAAGGAATGCCCGGTCATTGGCATCAACCATGTCGGTCGTGATCGCGCCGGCCGAAAGCAGGTTCAGTTCGGCATCAATCACGTCGTCTGCCAAGCCCCGTCCATTCAGGAATCCAGCGGAACTCGAAGTGTCAAATGTCAATAGATCGGGTAGCAAGATCGGAGTCAGGGCGTCAGCGTTAGCCTGATTGCTTAACCCAGCAATCGCGGCGTTTACTTCGGCACCAAAGTCAGCAAGATCGTTAACCGGATCGCCTGCGTTGAAATCATCTTTGCGTGAGTCACCAATCAAAGCGGTAGCAATCGCGGGGCGTCCAGCTCGATCGAATTGACCAACGCCAAACAGTTCCGAAACAGCCTGAACGCCTACATTTGTCGATCCTGCAGTGAAGTCAACGCTTGGCAATTCCAACACAATCGCCGAAACATTGGCCCCAGCGAATGTGTCGTCTCCAGTGAAATTGAAGCCGTCATTGAAACCAGCAAAGTCGAAAAAGAATGGGTCATCGAAGGTGTCAGCTCGCACCAAGCCTCCACCTGAACCAGTCGTGACCGCCGAGTTGACTCCAGTAGTTCCGGTCGCGATGGTCGTTGAACCCCCACCAACAACGTCTCGCGTCATTGTGAATGATTGAACTCCGCCCGTCGCGGCTCCAAACGTTGTGCGGTACGTCAGGTCAGCGACTGCATCACCGTCGTTATCAATTTGGAATTGATAGCTTCCGTCGGTGGCAAATGTCGTTGGACTGGCCGAGCCAGAAAACGGATTGACGGTCAAAACCATGACCGCGTTGCTGGTGTTGGTTTGCGACTGGAAAATGTACAGATCGCTAATGTCGAGGTCGCCACGCCCCATCACGCCGGGGGCTTCAAGGTGATCCGAAGCCTGGGTGAGAGAACCATCGAATAACAACAATGCAGCAGATGAAAGAAGCAAGGTGCGAAGCAAGGGGCGGAATTTCATTGTACGTCCGGGGGAGCGGGGGAGCTGGCGATAACAGAACTGAGACATCGTGTCGGGAAACGAAACTTCGCTTCGCGATCGACGGATCTAATCTCAGTCCACCTCTTAGTACGCACCTGAGTTCGGTCTGTGACAGTTCATTTTGAAAAAATTTCAAAGAACATTTGACGACGCAATTTGAAGGATTGAGTTGAGATTTTTAGACAACCCACTCAGCGTTGAATACGTAAAAGAAATTTTGATTTGTAAAGGTAATTCAACTGAATTTCGATTAGCTTGTTGGCGTGACAAACACCTCTCCTGTGTTTTCAGTGACTTGCCTTCGGCATCCGGCAACAGAAAGTTTGTTGCTCTTGGTCACCGGCAACCGTTGGCAATCTCTTTGATATTTCTTCCATCTAAGGACTCCACTATGACCCGCAATCCACGAACCAACCTGCATAAGAAGAGCGTTGGAAACAGCCAGCCACGAAGCAAACGGCGAACACCTCGCGCATCGTCCCTGACATTCGAAACACTTGAGGCAAGAAACTTGTTGGCGACGTTCATCGTCAACAGCGCGATTGATGATGCGACCGGTGCTGTTGATGGGCTCATCAGTCTGCGTGAAGCGACGATTGCTGCCAACACGAACGCTGCCTTCGGTGATGCGGTCGCCGGTGATGCCAACGGTGATGTGATCCGATTCGATGCAGCCCTTGCCGGTTCGACTTACGCTCTCACCGCTGGTGAAATCGCAATCACCGACGACGTTCAGATTCAAGGTGGACAGAGTGGGCTGACGATCGATGCTCAATCCAATAGCCGAATCTTCAACATCGATTCGACAGAAACGGTATCGATTGGCCGCTTGAATTTGGTTGCCGGTGAAGCCGAAACCGGTGGGGCAATTTTCGCTGGCGGAACCGGTACAACAACCGTTAGTGGCGTTAATTTCATGGGCAATGTCGCGACCGGTATTGGCGGTGGCGCTGTCTATTTGGAAGTTGGCAGCTTCTATTCGACTGATTCAACGTTCGACATGAACATCGCCAACGGTACATCCGGCAGTGGTGGAGCACTGTTTCAAAGCTCCGGCAACGTCGGGGTTTTTAACGGCTCGATGACAGCGAACGAGGCCAATCGCGCCGGTGGAGCGATCGAGATCGTCGATGGCACATTCTATTCAGGTAACTTGCAGGTCGGTGGTGAAGGCGTCGGTAACGTTGCCGGCCCCGAAGGAACAGCTGCACCTGGAAACGGTGGCGGAATGCATGTAACTGGCAATGCAAATATCATCATCACTGGTGGAAGCTATACGGAAAATATTGCCGCTCGCGAAGGCGGCGGGCTTTGGAATCAAGCCGGGAGTACGATGTTCGTTTTCGGAACGAGCATTACGGACAACGTGGCTACCGGAGCCGCAGCGGATGACGGTGGCGGTGGGATTTTCAATAACGGTGGCGACTTGTTCGTGTCCGGATCAACGATCTCTGGAAATACTGCAACGGGCACATCCGGAAGTGGCGGAGGAATCTTCTCTACCGCTGGTGTGGTTCAAGTCACTTCTTCAACGCTCACAGCCAACGTTGCCAATCGAGCGGGCGGCGGTGTTGAAGTCATCGCTGGCAACTTTACGCTTCGAAATTCCTCTCTCGGTGGCGAAAATGCGGAAGCCGGGAACGTTGCCGGTCCCGATGGATCAGCGACCCCCGGCAACGGTGGTGGTCTTCACGTCACAGGCGCAGCGAATGTATTTGTGAGCAACACAATGGTCGGCAGCAACGTCGCGGCCTCTGAAGGCGGTGGGCTTTGGAATCAGGCCGGCGCATTCATGCGAACCGATTCCGGAACAACAATTGTGGATAATATCGCCCACGGAGCAGAGGCAGATACCGGCGGCGGCGGAATTTTCAATAACGGTGGCCGACTCTCGGTGATCGATACGACGATCAGTGGCAACATCGCCGATGGAGCCAGCGGTAGCGGTGGTGGAATTCTCTCAACCGATGGCAACGTTTTTGTGGCCTCGTCAGTATTGGAAGCCAATGTTGCCAACCGAGCTGGCGGCGGTATCGAGTTAATTGATGGGCGACTGGACTTCAATGACTCGACGCTCGGCGGTGACGATACCGCGCAAGGCAACATTGCTGGGCCAGAAGGTTCAGCGGCTCCTGGCAACGGTGGTGGTTTTCACGTCAGCGGAACTGCGTCCAGCGCTTACTTTCGGCGCAGTCATGTTGCGAACAACATCGCTGCTTCAGAAGGCGGTGGCCTATGGAACCAATCTGGTTCGCTGTTGCGAGTTGATAATGGGACCGTCGTGACTGCGAATACTGCTCAAGGAGACAGTGCGGATACCGGTGGCGGAGGCCTGTTCAACAATGGGGGGCGATTGACAGTCGTTGGAGCTGACATCACCAACAACCTTGCCAATGGGGATTCTGGCAGTGGTGGCGGGTTACTTTCTACCGACGGAGTCGTTCTTGTTTTCGATTCATTATTCGATGGTAACGCGGCGGCGCGAGCCGGCGGCGCAATCGAAGTCATCGACGGCTTCACCCGTTTGGCTGGCACAACCGTCTCCAATAACAATGCTGGAGTTACTGTTGCTGCGGCACCCGGAAGTGGTGGCGGAATGCATGTGACCGGAAACGACAGTACTTTCATTTTGGTTGACAGTACGTTCATTGGAAACGTCGCACAGAATCAGGGCGGCGCGCTTTGGAATCAAACGGATAGTCAGCTTTTGCTCCAAGGTAACAATCGCATTGAAAGCAACAGCGCTATTCTTGGCGTTGGAGGCGGCGTCTACAACCGAGGCTTCTTCCGAGCTGTTGACTCAATTTTTGAATCCAATTCATCTGGAGAAAATGGTGGAGGAATTTTCGTGACTTCGACTGGTGAAGGTGATGTGCGGGGATCGGAACTTACGGGCAACACCGCGACATTGGGAGCCGGAATTTTCAATGGCGGTGCCTTGAGTGCGTTGGACTCGGTTTTCACCGATAATGTTGCCGCAAATGATGGCGGTGCGATCTTTACCGATCCCACGACCACTACGAATGAATCTGGGAATACATTCTCTGGAAATCTTCCAAACGACCAGAATTAGGCTGCAAAGCTAAAATGCTGTCGCATCTGTTTGGAGTGTGGCGGAACGCCGGTTAAAGTGGCATGAGCTCAAATGTTGGGCTCCTGCCATTTTTTTTATGCCTCGTTTGAAGATCTCACCATGGTGATCGACGGCAATAGTGAAAACTCTCGCCTCAGCGCAATTACGACCAATTGGGAGGAAGTCATCGCAGCGCGCGGGGATGCGTCCGGCTCGACCCGAAATCAGATCCTGATTCGGTACGCGGCGTGTGCCTATAAGTACATTCTTCAGGCAGCCAGAAATGCTGACCTTGCCGATGATTTGTCACAAGAGTTCGCTTTGAGATTCGTGCGTGGTGACTACAGACACGCGGATCCAACCAAAGGAAGATTTCGTGACTATTTACGAGCGTCGCTCAGAAATCTGGTAACGGACTATTATCGCAAAAACAAAGACCTCGCTTTGAGTGCCGCTGTTGCCGAGCGTTTACCTGACGAGCAAATGGTCGACCAACTGGCTGATTTGGATCGAGAATTTCAGCAGAACTGGCGCGAGCATGTTTTGGGGCTGGCTTGGGAGGCGCTGCGTCAATCAGATTCAAGTCGCAGCAACGATTATTTTACGGTACTCAAGTTTCGCTCATTGCACCCGGATGCCAGTTCGAAAGAGATGGCCGATCAACTCTCAGTTCAGTTGGGGCAAGCCGTATCGCCTGAATGGGTGCGCAAGAAAATTAGCCGAGCACGACAGAAATTCGCAGAACTACTGGCCTCTGAAGTTCGGCATTCGCTTTCTGATAAGTCAGAAGAGGCAATTCGAGAAGAGCTTGCATCGCTCGGCTTGCTTAAGTACACCGAACGCTGAAGCAATTTTCGTTGTGTGAAAATTGCGACCTAGTCAGGCTTCGGATTTCCTGCAGGCACTTGGTATTTGTGCTGCTCGTTATTGCTACTTGTTTTTACCATTCTCAGCTTTTGAGAAGAACGGATTCGTTACTTTCGCAGGTTCGGCATCATCGACATCCGCACCTGAGAATCCAGTTGGTTCAAATGCAGATGAAGAATACCTATTGGTGATAGTTACTTCACGAGGAGCGGGTAACACCGACACGCGTTTGGAATCAGCTTGTTGAGGCTGAGAGCTGGTCTGAGGGTTGGGCCGCGGAGCTCCTGAATCGGGCTTGGCGGCGAAAAAAGTATTGTTGCGAAACGCACCAGGCGTTTGTTGGTTGGGCTGTTCGCCAAACGCTCTTTGAGAAATCGCCTGACGTCTCAGAACTCGATTGTTCTGCAGTTGTTGGTCGCGCAGAAACTGCAAGCGATTTGCTTCTTGCTGACGCCTTCGGTTGGCGGCATTTTGCTCTTCGATTTGACGTAAGCTATTCTTGACGTTCACCGAACCAAAGCGGCGGGGCTGGTTTGCCTTTCTTTGGTTTACTCTTTCAACTTGATTTGCTGTCGGCGAAGGGCCAGCGGACAGTCGCGGCGCGAAGCCGGTAGTTCCGGTTTGGGCACTCGCCAAATCCGCACATGCAATAAACAAAACAGCGGCTATCAAAGCAGTTGAATTCTTGAGGACTGACATGGTTTCTCCGACGAGGTTGGTTTCTGAATGCTTCGGTGGGAAGAGGGAAGCAATCGCCGCGCCAATCCCAAAGGGCTAAGCCGGTACGTCGATTCTATTGAGTTCACAACGCATGGCAAAAGCGAGAACGACTATGTTGATGCAAAACGGCAACGTGAAATGTTTCGAAAAAGGAACAGGCCAGCCCGAATCTTGCTTGGAATCAAAGCTCAGCGTCTGTCGCATGAATGACCGCCCAGGTATCGAGCGACTGGTGAAGAGAAAGCCGATTGCAACGAACCAGATCGTCATGCGCTTCTGGGTAGCTTGCCACTAAATGCTGTGAAAGAACTTTGCCGCTGGGCGGTACATCGAAGTAATTTCGCGGACGCCAGTCAGTTGG
>CAZPTT010000010.1:39846-67898 GCA_964589435.1 uncultured Pirellulaceae bacterium | reverse complement strand
ATCGCTCGAATGGTTTGAGCGTAAAGAGTACGAAGAACTGAAATCAAAAAACATGGACACGTCGCAAGTCAAGAATGAGCGCATCGTCTTTCTGGGCTATTTCGCAATTGCCTTGATCTCGACTTTGCTGATAAGCGGCGCTCTTTAAGCGGCACCCTTTTAAAATGCATCGCCAGTCCAATCAAGCTAATTCGTTTCCAACGGTTAGCTTGATTGAGCTTCAAAACCATAACGATTGGGCGCAAGTCCTTCGGCAAATCACTTCACAGGCACTTCAGAGGTCATAGGGCTCGCGCCGTTACGCTACCACAGTCTTGCTTCGTTGAACGCCTCATTTGCGAACAGCTTTTCAACAGATGGCCGCTTTCGGTTCTCGCCAGTGGCTTGAACCTTCCTAGCCACGCCCGCTCTATTTGCCGGGCGTTTTTGCTTTCCCGAGCATTTTCTAAGCATTTCGGCAAGCCGTCTCGATTTCTTCTTGCAAATCACCCTCGCCTAAATAAATGTATTTATGACCACTAGTGTTCATTTTTTCATTTTTAATGCCGATGTGACCAAACGTGTCCAAAGCCTGGGCAAAACTACCGGGAACAAACACTTCGCCGGGACGCGTCGCCATGTACTCTGAAGCAAACAACAAGATGAAATTGCTCGATCACCCAACCCAAACCGTTGCCCCCCCAACCGTTGACCCAAAAACCGTTGACCCAAAAACCGTTGACCAACCCAGCTTGATCACGCAACTGCGAGAGCAAATTCGACAAACTGAAACAGCCGGTCGAATCGGCGATGGCAGCTTGGTAACCAACGGCTGTCACGCAATCGATCGCTTGTTGCCTGAAAATGGTTATCCACGTGGATCATTAATTCAGTGGATTTCCACTGGCGGTTCAGGTGCTGATTTACTCTCACTACGAGTTGCCCAACAAGCCTGCGATGACGGAGGCGCATTAGTCGTCATCGATCCGCAGCATGAGTTTTTTCCTCCAGCCGCCGCTGCCATCGGAATCAACCTCGACAACCTCATCGTTTTACGAGGCAACCAACTAACCAACTGCCAAGGCGAACTCCCAATATCCCGCCAATCGACAGACGATCGCAGCTCAGTCATTTCAGCCGCGCGATCTTCATCACCCACACTTCCTTCCACCAGTAACGCAACCAACAGCGTCACCTACAACGACACCTACAACAACTTGCTTTGGTCAATCGATCAATCTCTTCGCTGCCCTGCCGTCGCGGCGGTTTGGGGGTCGTTGAACGAGATCAACGAGCGTTGGTTTCGCCGCTTTCAACTCTCAGCAGAATCAAGCGGTTGCATGGGGCTGTTCGTCCAGCCCGCGGCTGCAGCTCGCCAGCCAACTTGGGCGGAAGTCCAGTGGATGGTTGGCACCAACTCGCCCGCAAAAAAGACCGGCTTCAAAACTGACGACTCACACCACTCACAATTGGTACGCCTACAACTGACTCGTTGCCGTGGCACTCACACTGGCAAAGTCATCACTTTGGCCATCAATCACATCACAGGGAAAGTGCAGCAGGCACGACGTGATCATGAACAACAACACAAACAGCAACGGCTCCGAGATCGCTTCAGACAACAGCCCATTCGAGGCAACTCCGCCTAAACCACAACAGCGGACTCTTTGCCTGTGGCTTCCCAACTGGCCGATTCAACGATACGTCGTGGCTGAACCTACGCTGCGCCGTCAACAGGTTGTTTTGTACCGGCAGGACTCGCGACGTGGTCAGTTGGTTGCCGCAGCCAGCCCACTGGCGATCCGTGGTGGAATTTGTCTTGGCATGCCACTTTCAGAAGCCAAGTCGTTGCTGAAAAGATCGCAACAGGGAAATGGCTCGCACCAACCTGCGCCGGCGAACGCTCCGACCAGTAACTCTGCAAACCGCCTTTCCTTTCATGTTTTTGAACATGATCCAAGTGCTGACTTCACAGCACTTGAAACATTAGCTGACTCGCTTGAATCTTTTAGTCCCATCATTGGACTTGAGCAAACCGATTTCGCAAAAAACGGGAAGCGTAAAAAAACGGCTGCCAACTCTCGAACTCCTTCAACCACTTCAAAAACCAACAACCAACCCAGCTCCATCTTTCTCGACGTGACTGGATTAGCTCATCTGTTCGGCGATGAATATCAACTGGCTTATCAACTGCGCCTGCACTGCGAAAAGCTGGGTTACCTCGTTCGCATCGCAATCGCCAACACCATTGGAATGGCTTGGGGAGCGGCCAAGTATCATGTCTCGGATTCCAACTCCCCTGCCCTCCCTCATTCTTTTAAAGAGCCTGTTATCATTCCGCCGAACGACCAAACGTCGTTCGGAAAACTTCCTGTTGCCGCGCTGCGGCTGACCCCGGCAACCACAGACACGCTTTACCAATTAGGCATTGAAACAGTCGAGCAAGTTTTGCGATTGCCGCGTCCCGAATTGGCCATGCGATTTGGCAATGAAATTCACCAGCGATTGGATCAAGCTTCTGGTCAGACGGAAGAACCGGTCATCGCCCGTCACAAGCCGCCTGAATTCTCCGCCGAGCAATTGCTCGACTACCCGACCAACCACCGCGAAACCATCGAAGTCATCATCGCGAGACTGGTAACTGATATCTGCCAACAAATGCGCAGCCGGCAACGCGGAGCACTGCAATGGGAAGTTGGCTTGGCCCAATCATCGGCATCGCCACTCGAAATCAAAGTCAGCCTTTTTCAGCCGACGGCTTCACCTGCGCACATCATGCCACTGATTGAAATGCAACTGGAACAGGTTCTCCAACCCCACACCCGCAAGTCTCGCCGAAAAAAACGAGTCGTCACGAAGCCGGCTTCTGGCCCGCCAACTTCCTCTTCAAATTCCCGCGATTCTCAAGCACCGGCCACCGAATTTCAGCACGTCCGCTACACCACCATTCAAATTCAAGAAATCACAGTCAACGTGACGTCTTGTGTGTTACTAGTTGAACAGCAACGACAACTTTTTGATGAAAATCCACGGCTGGATAAGCTCGCACTGGCTCACTTAATCAACCGACTTAGCAGTCGACTCGGCCCACAAAACGTTGTTTACCCAACCTTGCTGACCGGTGCCCAGCCGGAATACTCTTTCCGCTTTCGCCCTTTGGTCGATGTCCATCGCCGGCGCTCACGCAGACGTACCCAACCTCCACGCCAGTCCCATGTCGTCGCGCGTCCACTGCGAATTTTCAATCCTGCTGTCAAGCTAAACCGAACCCAACCAAACCTCAATCAGCAGCTCAATTCTCCAGCCGTCACTTTGGAAAACTACCAATTCAAGGCTTTGTCCTCTGCATTGGAATTCGCCGCCAACCGTCACTGGGGTCCTGAGCGAATCGAAACGGGTTGGTGGCGTGGGAGAACCGTCTGCCGCGATTACTGGCGAGTTGAAACAGAAACCCAACAACAATTTTGGATCTACCAAAACCGCCGAACCCAAGAATGGTTTTTACACGGCGAGTTTTGAAAGCGCGTCCGAATAAGGCATCAGCTCAGTTTCATCATTTTTCACATCGGCGTAGCTACCGTCGCCAGACGGTGGAAAACCGCGAATTCACTACGATCAATCCACGCTCTGGCGAGCGTAGCTACGTTCATTGAACGGCACTACCAACACTCGACACCCACGAAGAAGCAACTCTCATGTTTGCCGAACTTAACTGCAAAACGAATTATTCATTCCTGACTGGCGGCTCCCACGCGGACGAGCTGGTCGACCGAGCCATCGAGCTGGGCTATTCTGCATTGGCTGTCACCGATGAAAACACACTGGCCGGCGTTGTGCGTGCCTACGCTGCAGCGCGCGGCAAAGACATCAAACTGATCATCGGGGCCGAAATAATCCCCCATGATGCAGCTCCAATTTTACTATGGGCGACCAATAGAGCGGCTTACGCCAATCTTTCCAAACTACTAACCGTTGGCAGACGCCGATCCCCAAAAGGCGAATGCTGGTTGTCACTGGCGGACATTGCCCAGCACTCCGAAGGCTTGCTCGCCGGAGCGATTCCGCATCTCAAAGGCGATCGCCTGCGAACCGATCATATTGACGAAGAACACCCCAGCTATCCGTGGTTCCATCAATCGAACATTGGCTTCAGTGAAAGTCAACTTCAACATTCACTCCATCAATATCAAGAACTCTTTGGAGCACGTGGCTACTTAATGGCTTCCTTGGCCAACGGTGTTGATGATGATTGGCGGATCGAACAACTCCAGCAACTCTCGCAAGACACGGAACTTCCGTTGGTCGCAACCGGCGACGTACTCTATCACTGCCGGTCGCGTTTGCCGCTTCATGATTGCTTAACATCCATCAAACACCATACCACTGTCGAATCCGCCGAGGGTTTATTGCTACCCAACGCTCAGCGACACCTGCAGACGATCCAACAGCGACAGACAGCATTTGCTCGAATCCCAGATGCGATCGAGCGAACACTCGAAATTGCCAACCAATGTGATTTTTGCATGAGTCAATTGCGATATGAGTACCCGGAAGAACTCGCACCCGCGGGCCAGACTCCAATCGAATATCTGACCGAGCTGACCAATTTGGGATCCGCCCAACGGTACCCAGACGGAGTTCCTCCCAAAGTCCGCTCTCAAATCCAACACGAACTAAAACTCATCGACGAGCTTCGCTATGAAGCCTACTTCCTCACCGTTTGGGATCTCGTTCGCTTCGCTCGTGGTCGGGGCATTCTTTGCCAAGGCCGAGGCTCTGCCGCCAATTCAGCAGTTTGCTTTTGCTTGGGAGTTACGTCCGTTGACCCGGGTACCACCGACCTGCTTTTCGAGAGGTTCATCAGCAAGGAACGTGATGAAGCTCCTGATATCGATGTCGATTTCGAACACGAGCGCCGCGAAGAAGTGCTGCAATATCTTTATGAAAAATATGGACGCGATCGGGCTGGCCTGGCGGCCACCGTCATTACTTACCGAACTCGCAGTGCTGTCCGCGACATTGGCAAAGCCCTTGGCCTGTCACTTGATCGAGTCGACGCCTTGGCCAAGCACGTTGAGGGCTATTCCCAAGACCGCGACCTAGGTAGCCGAATGCTTGATGTCGGAATCGATCCCGAATCACAAGTTGGCAGTCAGCTTCATCACTTGGTCAATGAGATCCTCGGATTCCCACGTCACCTCTCGCAGCACGTCGGCGGGATGGTGATCACGCAAGGCAAATTAGATGAACTGGTTCCAATTGAAAATGCAGCGATGGACGATCGCACCGTTATTCAATGGGACAAAAACGACTTGGAGGAATTAGGCCTGCTGAAAGTCGACTGTTTGTGCTTGGGAATGCTATCGGCGATTCGAAAATGTTTTCACATGGTTGAGCAACATTGGGGGCGGCCCTGCACCTTGGCCAACATCCCGGCCGAAGATCCGAAAGTCTACGATATGATTTGTGCGGCCGACACAATCGGCGTTTTTCAAATTGAAAGTCGTGGCCAGATGAGCATGCTGCCTCGCCTGAAACCTCGCTGCTGGTATGACTTGGTCATCGAAGTCGCCATCATGCGTCCCGGCCCGATCCAAGGCAACATGGTTCATCCATATCTTCGCAGACGCAACGGCGAAGAGCCGGTTGAGTATCCCAATGAAGAAATCAAAGCCGTTTTGCATCGCACACTTGGCATTCCCATCTTCCAAGAGCAAGCCATGAAGCTGGCGGTCGTGGCGGCTGGGTTCACGCCCGGAGAAGCCGATCAACTTCGACGAGCGATGGGGAAGTGGCGAAAAACTGGCGTGATTCAAAAATTCCACGACAAACTCATCAACGGAATGCGAGAACGCGGCTTGACCGGAGATTTCGCCGAGCAAGTATTCAAGCAGATCAGCGGTTTTGGTGAATACGGATTCCCAGAATCGCACGCCGCCAGCTTTGCGAAACTGGTTTATGTTTCGTCGTGGCTGAAAAACTATTACCCGGCTGCCTTTTGCGCTGCCATCATTAACAGCCAACCGATGGGTTTCTACGCGCCAGCCCAATTGGTCGCCGATGCACAAAAGCATGGAGTCAATGTGCTTCCGGTTGACGTCAACTACAGTGACTGGGATTGCACGCTGGAAAAAGAGGGCCCCAGACGAACAGAGCTTTCTACAGAGCCCTCACTTCGCCTCGGCCTTCGTATGATCTCGGGTTTTCGCGCCGAAGCGGCGGCCACGATTCTCAAAGCTCGACGAGGTGGAACGTTCGAAAGCGTTTCTGAATTCACGCAACGAACCCGAATGGGCCAAGCCATCGTGACTCAACTCAGCCAAGCCGACGCATTTGGATCACTCGACCAAGACAGGCGGGCTGCGTTATGGCAAGCACTAGGCCAGGAAAAAACGCCCAAAGACCAACCCTTATTCGACGATTTGGAAACCGGCGACGATGACACATTCGCTTTGCCAACATTGGAACCACGGGATCAGGTAACAGAAGATTATCGCTCGGTTGGCTTGTCACTCCGCGCGCACCCGATTTCGTTTCATCGCGAATCTTTGGACGAACTCCATGCAACTCCCTGTGGAAACTTGATCGACAAAGAAAACAACCGACACCTACGCGTGGCTGGCTTGATCATCCTTCGCCAACGCCCATCCACTGCCAAAGGGATCACGTTTGTCACGATGGAGGACGAAACAGGAACTGCGAACTTGATTGTCAAACAAAAGATCTGGGAACGTTACTATAAGATTGCTCGGCGGTCGCCAGCCTGGATCGCCCATGGAAAACTAGAAAAAAAAAGTGGCGTAATTCACGTCGTCGTCAATCGCCTGGAAGACATGTCCGATCGTTTGAGTGAGCTAAATATCAAATCCCGTGACTACCGCTGATTGCCGGCGTTCTTCTGCGTTCTCCCCCGTTCTTCTGCGTTCTCAGGATAACTACAAAGTCGTTGTTAGCGGAGTGGCGCAAGCCGGTGCAAGCCACCCGACGCGTCAACAACCGGACGGCTCGCGCCGTTCCGCTACGAGAGAAGCAGACTTTGCTGTTCTCCTGCCTGAGTCTTGAAAGAGTTGAAACGAGACTCAAGTTGCACTAACCTGATAACGAAACAGCATTCAACGAAAAAAGCGATTACTCGCAGTCAACTCAATGCGACAGCAATTCAAACTCCTACTTATATTCGTGCTGACGCTCGCCACCATCGGCGTGCTGCAATTTTTCATTTGTACTTGGATCGCCATCGCAAATTTCCCAGGCGGCTATTCGATGACTGAGAACTTCCTCAGTGACCTAGGCCGGCAAAACACGAGTCATCACGCCACCTTCAATGGCTCCGTGATCTTTTTAGGGATCTCATTGATTCCGAGTTTTTGTACGCTCTGGTTGATTAACACCGATCGAATGTGGTCAATGAAAGTGACGGCAGTCTTCGGAATCATTTCTTCTTTCGGGTTGATTGGCCTCGGTTTGACCAGCATAGACCGAGAGTTCGTCTTGCATCATGTCGCATTGGCGATTTGGTTGTTTCCGATGATGTACATGACCGTTACGTTTTTCTTCGCGGCATCAAGAAGCCACTACGTCGGCGTTTGGTTTATCGCCGCCAGCCTCGTAATGGTGATTGTCATGATCACGGTTCTACTGCAAACCGACATGACCAGTACACAACTACTACAGAAAGCAATTGTGCTGTGCGGATTCGTGTGGCTGTTTTACGTCATCGCGTTTATCTACCAAGCAGGCCGATACGTTCTCAAACACTGGGGAATCCGCCAAGACCACACGGCGGAGGAAGACAACTATTTCACCAAATTGCTGACAAACAAGCATCGAAATTAGCGGCCTGTCAAACGTGAAATGAATGAGGGCGCATACTCTTTTGAAAGAGCATGCCCACGCAAGCGAGGGCATGGCACCCGTGAAAAATCTGCCCAACTCAGGCCTGTCAGGTCAGATTTACACACTCAGATTTACACACTCAGATTTACACACTCAGATTTACACACTCAGATTTACGCACTCAAACCTGCCAATTCAAACCTGCCAATTCTGACCTGTTGAACAACGCGAACCTGAAGTAGGCTCTACTTTTTCTCAAGATCGAGACAGATGATCTCGTTGTCGTTGCGAATAAAAGCTTTCCTGTTCGCATACGCTGGCATGCTCCAAACGACATCACGACCGAAAGCGTTGTTGGATGCCTCGATGACTTTGGCTCGGTCAACTTCTTCGTAGCCCTTGGCCGAAAGCTTGGCAATGATCAGTTCGCCATTCTCGTTGAACAGCCAATAGCGATTGGCTTGCTTGACAATGAAAGCTGTGCCGCTGCCAACGCGGCGTTTGCTGACCGGCTCAGACGTCGCCCACAATCGCTTGCCTTCTGGCAATTCAAGCGCCGCCATATCTCCCGTTTGATCCATGCCGAAAATCAAGTTGGTTGTCTCGTCGTAGAATGGCTGCACATTGACGGGAGAAATTGCATCACGCGCTTTGTCTCGCCAAACCACCTCAGCCGCCGGCTTGTCGGTCGCCAACTTCAACAGCAGGCTCTTCTTCGAATAGCCCGCCACATACAGATAGTCACCCATTTGAATTGGCGACATGATGATCGATCCGCTCGTTGATTCGTAGGGAACTTCCCACAGTAATTCACCCGTTTCAGGATTGAGCGATGAAACCGCGTCTGGCTGTGGCAAGATCAACTGACGAGTGCCGCCGGCAGTGATGACTTTCGGAGGACAGTAACCTTGCTCAGGCGCCGTTAGTGCTTTCCACTTTTCGACTCCCGTCTTTTTATCAAACGCAACGACGTGACTTCCTTCACCACCGACCAACGTGATCACGTTGTCGCCATCAACCAACGGATGGCCAGAATATCCCCAAAGCGCCGCCTTGGTTTTATATTGCTTGACCAAATCGACTGACCAAACGACATCGCCTTTATCGACAGTCAAGCAAACCAGCATGCCTTCGGCACCAAGAAAATAAACATGGCCACCATCAACAGTTGGCGTGCAACGTGGCCCCGCTGGATACGAGATCCCGTAAGTCACAGGATACTCATGCTTCCACTTGATTTCTCCACTGGCTTCGTCAAGGCAAAGAACACGTTCGGTTCCTGTGGATTCCGTTCGCTCGAAATTTGCGATCTTGACATTATCACCCGTCACATAATCACTGATGAAAACACGCCCATCAGCGACGGCCGGGCCAGCATAGCCACCAGCGATCTTGGTTCTCCACAGAACAGGCGGTCCGCCTTCAGGAAAACTGTCGATGATGTTGGTTTCATTCCAAGTGTTATTTTGGCTTGGCCCCATCCAGCGTCCCCAATCATCGGCCGGAGACTCCAGGCAAAAACCAAGAATCACTGTCAAAGCGACAATGGATGCAGTTGCAGAAAATTTCATGGCGATGCTTTCGAGTGAGAGATGTAAATTCGAGGTAAACCAAGGCAACTTAAATCGTCGCAAGCCGTTTATCGCAAAGACATGCGGATATTAAACTTCGTTACGCAATTCGAAATCATTCGGATTCAAATTACTTTACGATATCGATCCACACCATTCGGTGATCCGACGCACCAACCAACTCACCGCCCGGCTGATCGGGCTTAGGCCAAAACACACCGCTGCTGACCGTTTTCAATGACTTCGATGGCAGGCAGTAGTCGACCCGCATATTGCCAACATTGAGATCGTTAAAGTCACCTGTATCAAACGACGGATTGCCCTGCTGGCTGTCATTCGCACGCCCTTGGCTCTTGGCGAAATACGCACCGCCGTCACTTTTCGGCGTAAACGAATTGTCAATCAACGCATGTTCTGTCAATTGGGACGCGGCCTGCATACTGCTATCGCCGTCGACTGGATCTGCATTCATGTCTCCAGCGATGACAAATTTTTCGCCTTTATCAAGTCCGCCAAATGTTTGATTGTCATCGTAGATATATTCAGATCTACTAGGTTGACCAGAAACATAGTCCGCCCAAAATCGAATCTCATCGTGGTTGCGACATCCGTTCCGATCTTCTTCATCATCAAAGACCGGTGGCGTTGGGTGAGCAACGAGGAAGTGAACCGTTTTCTCGTCGATCTTGATCGGGACGTCCCAGTGACTCTTGGAAGACAACCGAAACAGTTCTCGAACCTCCTGCTGATAGTACGGCTTGCCTGATGTCGGCACGGTTGGCCATTGACAGTCCGGCATGTCTTTCCAAAGAAAATTTTGGAACGTTCGAATCCCCTCCCAATCAATCGGATATTTCGAAAGGACGACCATGCCGTATTGGCCGGGGAAATCGCCGTAGCCATAAGCGTCGTTGGCGGTTCCGAGCTTGCCATCGTTATTCAAATCGAGCTTACTATCGACACCTGTATTGACGGACTGAAAATAGACGTAGTCATATTCGATGGGTTTCTGGCCGTGGTGAGGCTTGCCGAGAAATTCTTTTTGAAAACTCTCGACCCCCTGCCCATCGGCGTCATAATCAAACTCATTCAGCAACAGAACATCGGGGCGAATACGTTGAATGATTTCGGCGATCTTTTCAGTCTTCGCTGATTTTCCAGACGCCAACTCAATCTTCAACTGGCCTTCTTTCTTACGATTCATTGCCACATTGAACGTCGCGAACCGAACGCGCTGTTCTTTCTTATCAGGTAACGCATCGTTTTTTGAATCGCGAATGTCAGTCGCATCTTTGTCAGTCGCATTATTTTCATTCGCAGCCGAGTCAGGGTTC
Organism: uncultured Pirellulaceae bacterium; assembly: GCA_964589435.1. Lineage (GTDB taxonomy): Bacteria > Planctomycetota > Planctomycetia > Pirellulales > Pirellulaceae > Mariniblastus. The sequence continues at coordinate 57,178 of CAZPTT010000010.1, read as the reverse complement.
GAAACCGCGTGCGAACTTTCGCTTCCAACCGAAGTCTTCTCCTCGCTACTGAGGCTGCCAGTCAACTCCTTGCCGGAGTTGGCTTCAACGCCGCAGCCAACAGCGGCAACTGCAATAACGAACATGAAGCAAAATCCAAATTTGGGCGTTGCCGTATCAAGACTCCAATTTGTGCCAAGCCATCGGCAGAGAGATCGCATATCGAATCCAAGGTCAAACATACTTCTTAATGATTTCAAGACTGCTCGAAAGATAACTCGCTCCGAACAAATTCAAATGATTCAGGATGTGATACAGCCTATAGATTTCGACTCGTTCCTCCCAGCCCGTTTGTAATGGCCAAGCTTCATCATAGGCCTGATAAAAATGCTCTCCAAAATCACCAAACAAGGTTGTCATTCCAAACTCGGCTTCTCGATTCGCAAAGTAGACTGCTGGATCAATGAGAACGGGTTGGCCGCTTTGATCCACAAGATAATTTCCGCTCCACAAATCACCGTGAACAAGAGCAGGACATTCATCAACTCCAGACAACAGATGTTCGACACGACGAATGAACGAATTCAGCAGTGGGCTCAATTCGTTTGCAAATCCATTCTGATAGGCCAGTTCGAACTGATAGCCAATTCGCTGCTCGATCCAGAACTCAATCCACTGATCATTGAATTCGTTCTTTTGCCGATTCGAACCGATAAAGTTATCGTAAAAAAACCCAAAACGATCACATGTTCCGCGACGATGCATCATCGCCAAGCTACGCCCAAATCTTTCCTCAAAACCTAGCGGCCTCGTTTCAAGTCTCTTGCCAAATTCAAGCTTATTGCCCGTTTCGATTACCTCCATCACCAGAAAGCTCTTGTTCGATTCGGTTTGTCCTACCGCGATTACATCTGGAACTCTCAGCGTTTCTGTCTTCCGGATTTGACTCAGGCCTTCCGACTCCTTCGCAAACATCGACGCCAGTTCGTCCACGGCGTTTTCGGCACCTGATTCATTAGGCAAGCGAACCTTAGACTGATATTGCTTGACGAAGAAACTGCCGGCTACATCTGTTTTCAGGATTCTCGAGTCGCAAATGCAACCTCCGCTGACGGATTGGCTTGAGGCAATTTTGATTGGAGTTCCGAGCGCGTCGGATATTACTGACTCAATCTCATCCATTTAGGAACTACTCAACCATTTGACAAACGGTCATTTCGAATTCAAGTATTTCAGCAATCCTGGACAAGCCGCCTGAATCATATCCATCACGTATTCAAACCCAGCTTCACCACCGTAATACGGGTCTGGAACATCGCTCGGCCATGAGTCATCGAGAAAATCGCTCAACAGTTTGAGTTCGGCGGTTGGTTCAGAGTGAACGCCCTGAATGTCTTGCAGGTTTTCGCGATCCATTGCGATTACTAAGTCAAACGTTTCCAAATCCCGAGGGGTTATTTTGCGGGAAAGGCTTGGCAAGCCAATGCCTCGACGACGGGCGGCTTCTTGCATTCGCTGGTCAGCCGGATGGCCTGCGTGGTAGCCAATCGTGCCGGCAGAATCAACGACGAAGCGTTCCGTTTGACCAAGATCTTCGAGAAGCGACAAGAAAACCCCCTCCCCCGTTGGCGAACGGCAAATGTTCCCGAGACAGACAAAGAGCACCGATTTAGCGTCACTGTCTTTTTTCTTTGGCTGACCCAAAAGACACCTTTGACTTCGACGAAGTTTACAACAGACCGATTATCAGAATTGAACAGCTGCTATTAAAGCATGTTTGAATCAGAAATGCACCTTGGTGATCGCGCCCAACTTGACTTCGCTAGGCAGGATTCACTCGCAAGAATTCCAAATGCAACTTTGGAAAGTAGTCTGGCTGCGAGACTTGAAGATGGCGGTTTTAAGAAGAGGCCGCTTGAGAGATTGAAGCTTGAGCGATTCTGGCTTGAGCGTCTGTCGTTTGAGAGTCGATGGCCTTGAGTAGTGGCAGCATAAGCTTAGTTAGGGACGATGATTTGAATGTCACTAGCGGTATCAAACCAAAGAGCTTTTTGCACATCGCCCGCGCTCAAAATTGCAGCGATGCAAAATACGAGAATCAAAGCAAGTAGCACAGCATACTCAACTGCTGTCGTTGCTTGCTCTTCACTCAGCAGGCTTTTCAAAAACTGGCCGATGTTTACGTTCATCCAACTACTCGGGATATCGAAAAATATTGGTATTCGCACAACTCGCGATAACAAATCATAGGTCGCGGTTGGGTTGGCTTAAGGGAAAACCAAATAAAGAAGCCCAAATAAAAAACCCAGGTAAAGAAGGCCCGTGAAACAAGCCCGCTCTAAAGGCACAACCCGCGCAGTTAGGCTTGTAGGAGTCAGCCCGATCGAACCGGTAGTACTGCCGTTATCAGCCGATTTTCAAACGAGCTCAGCTCGCGGCGTGCCTGTTGAGCTTCAGTTTTTCTCGAATATCGTCTTTTAAGTGATCGACAACCGAATTTCGATCGGTGTTGTCAAGGATTTCCTGAACGACAGATTTGGCCGAACCGGCCCCCCAACTTCCCCCGTGCTCGAAGTATCTTTTGGCGGCTTTTCCAACGATATAAGAGCTGAAGCCGGCTGCCGCACCTTGAGGAATCAAGGTAATCGCTGTTCCAAGCGTTGCCGTCAGGCCTTTGAACAAGCTTGCCCCCCAACTCGTCAATTCTCCCAATGCAAACACGCCTGCTGCTTTGCCGATACTCTTTGCCAACCCTCGTGCCTGAGCCATTGAAAAGTTCAAACCGTAGACTTTGGAAAGTGTCACGATCATCAGCGCATCAATCGCAAATCCACCGATGACGTCGACAACAGGCAACGGATTCAACGCAACCACCAACGCCTTGGTGCCAGCCATCGTCCAGATCACTTGATCGGCTTTCCGGTTTCGCATTTCGATTCGTAGCGCAGAGATACGGTCACTTTTATCGGCGGCATACATCGCAGCGTTGAGCGCCAACAAACCGAGGCCTTCCTGCTCCAACGTTTCCAAGATGAGCGTCTTCAAATCCTCGACGTCCGGTGCTGGTTTTCGCCATTCCGTTTTGCTACTGCCATCGGGCTGCTCGATGACGTACTCAATTTTTCGTGGATCAGCGATGGTCTGAACAATGTGCTTTTCGGAAATCAGGCCGTTGACTCGCTTCTTCAACATCTCGATCAAAGCGTCACGCTCTTCAGCTTTGTAGAGATCGACTTTATTGAAAACCAGCAGAATCGGTTTTTGAACCGCCGCCAATTCCACCAGAGCAGCGTACTCCGTTTCATTCAAATCGGAATCGGAAACGAACAGAATCAAATCAGCCCGGCGAGCTGTCACGTCCGCTAGTTCGGCCCTATCTGCACCGCCGACCTCGTTGATTCCAGGAGTGTCAATCAAAATGACTTCCGAGGATTCCAAACCGGGCAATCGATGACCGGAGCCCTCCCATGACGTCCCCCAAACTTGCTTTGTCCAACCGCCTTGCACATCGACTTCGGCAACGGCACGACCAATCAAAGCGTTGACGAGCGCGGATTTACCGGTACTGATTTCACCAAAAATCACAATCTCGACTCGGCCGGTCGTGACCTTTTCGTACATCTCGTTGAGCTGGTTGATGTCAACCTGAAGACGTTCTAACTCATCGTCGGGACACCCTTTCAACTTCGCAAGTGTTGACTCGACGGCGCGAACGGCGTCCTGATACTGAGGGTCTTTGATGGATTGCGTTTCTGGCACGGTCTTTTTCCAATTAGCTGTTTAGCTTGTCGCGAGCATCCTGAACCAGTTTACGAATTTCGTCAATCGTCGTGACTTTCTCCCATTGCCGGCGAGCCAATCCCGCCAAGCCACCTTCGGGCGTCTGCATTTCGACCCGAAAATACTCAATGAAAACTGAGCCAATCCATTTCGTAATCAAAGCTTGCACGGCTCCCTGCAAAACACCGCCAGCAATCGTTCCGGCGAATGGAACCGTCTTAATCAATGACGCAACAACCGCCGTGACGGCGACGGTTGCTCCTTGCGCGCCCAAGACGCCGACCAAGTTTTTCCCCATTTCACCCAACCATTTTGATGCAGTCTGGAGATCGACTTTCTGTTGATAGACTTCGGCGAGGTCAATGATCATCTTGGTTGAGATTGCAGAACCCGCGACCAAGTCCACGACTGGAAACGGACTGACCGCTGCCACTCCACCGGCTCCCCACATGTACTTGTCGACCACGGCCCAAGCTTTCTCGTCAAGCGATTCTCGCACTCGCGCGCGTGCTTTTTCGACCAAACCACGGGACTGGAGGAGCAAGTTGGCCACTAACAACTCTTTGCCGTCCCGCTTAACAATGGCAATCATTCGATCGGCAAGCGGATCAATTTCGGGCTCAGTCACGACTTCTTCGTCGACCTCGGTACCATCCGCCAACACCTTCCGGCGAACGCGATGCCCGGGCTGGGCTTGAATACAAACGATGTCCTCAAACTCAACGAAACTGCCCGTCTGTCGATTGATCTGCCCGATTAATTTGTCTCGATCTTCATCCGAGTACCAATCAGATTTATTCAAACAAATGATGACGCGTTTCTCCATTTGGCCCAGCCGATCCAGCAGATCATGTTCGCTTTGACGAAGCGGGCCATCCACTACGACGAGAACCAGATCGGCATCCTTAGCTGATTCCGCCGCAATGTTGACGTGCCGTGCGCCATCGACTTCTCCGATTCCGGGAGTGTCGACCAAAGTGACCTGATCGATGCCAGGCCAAGGTATTTCATTTCGATTAACTGTCGTGCCGCCACGCGCATCGGTCGCAAAAACGTCGCGCCCGGCCAACAGGTTAAGCACCGAGGACTTTCCGCTGGAGATGGTTCCAAACGCCACAATTTCGAGCGTTTGAGCTTCGCGTTTTTCTTTCAATTCCTGAATCAGCGGGTCAAGATGATCTCTCAATTCCGATTTAGAAGAGGCGTCTGTCTTGAGGCGATCGATCTGATCAAAATTTTCTTCAATCTCGCGTTCTTGTTGACCAACCGACAGCTCACTCGGATTTTTATTGCGGCGTTTGCGGCGACGCGATTTCATGATCGACGCGCCCCACAGCTTCCAGATCGTCCAGAGTGCACTGCCAACTAGCAAGACCGCACCGATCCCGATGACGATTAGGTACAACGTGCCCCAAAAACTACCAAGCCGAGAAACGGTTTCGTAGTTGGAGATGATCCAATTCGGAAGATAGATCAGCGCAAAGCCGACGCAGGCTGCGAAGACAACCACGAACAAGCCCGAAAACGTTTGACTGAGTTTCATGAGTTAGCGAAACGATCTGAGTAGTTTTTAAAAGGTGGGAAGTTAACAGGTGAAAGTGACGATGGCGAATGGCATCGTGTCGCCTCGTTGGGTAAGCCGGAATGCGGGCAAGTCGAACTGGGCAACTTCTCTCAATTTTGACCTAAGCCAGTATTCGAGGCCATAGTGAATTTATTGGCAAGTTCGGAGCGTGATATCCCAAAGAAGCTTGATTGTCCGATGAAAGTTCAATCATCGTTCGAATGAATAGGTTTCGATGGACAGTTCTAATATTTTCTATCGGACGCGAATCTTGAGAGAACAAATTATCGCCCAAAGAGTCGAAGCTTCTCGTTGAACGCCACCACAAGCTACTCAAACTGAGCGTTTTCAAAATCCGCATCGCTATCAATCGACAAATGGCGGCACTCAAGAAAGTAGGCCGTAGCAAGTGTAACGCGTTACGGCAACTTCAGCTTGAGTGACAGGCTCGTGTTTTGCCGTATCATCGTCGACGACTCTCCTTGACAACGGCCAACAACCGCTCAGTATGAGTGGCCTACGGTGCCATGCCGCAAACTCTTAGTCAGCTGGTTGCCTAAAATCGTACTCGTACTCGTACTCATACTCAATGAAATGGTACTCGCTGTTGTACTCGAAATCATTGCCAATCGAGTACGAGTACCGCCATTGGCTGAGTACAGTTGGTGGACGAAAAAGAAGAAAATGGTGGCCTCCACAGCGAATACAAGCTGTTCAGCTCGAAGCAGCAAAGAATCTACGATTTTCATGAACGCGCGATAAAAAACCCGGTACCGGAGGCAACCTGGTACCGGGCAATAATTTGAGAGTGCTCGTGAACTGAAGGAGGCAATCTTCAATCCCACCGAATCGCGCTCTCAAGCAAAAAATTGCATTGAAAATATTTCATTGAGGGCTTCCCCCCATTCGAGTTAATCACCTTCTCAGGAAATCAGTTGGTTCAAAATCGATCCGTCACGCACGATTGAAATCGGACGCCCGATCGAGGTGTCATATTCTTTGCGGTGATCGATCCCCAACGTCGAGTAAAAAGTCGCCGCGACGTCTTCTGGATTGATCAGGTCATTCTTGGGGGCGGCCGCCTTCTCATCACTTTCGCCGATGACTTGCCCGCCGGCGATCGGGCCACCGCCCATCAGCATGAACATGCAACGGGGATAATGGTCGCGACCACCTTCGGCCGAACGAGCATTGATCTTCGGCGTGCGCCCGAACTCACCAGATACGAATACCGTTGTCGAATCAAGCAAGCCTTTGGATTCCAATCCATTGAAGAGCCCGGACAATCCAGCGTCTAACTTTGGTAACAACTGAGTCGATAGCTTTGTGAAATTATCTTGATGCGTATCCCAGCCGCCCAATGTGATCGTAACAAACTTGACACCGGACTCGACCAACCGAGATGCCAATAGGCAACTTTGACTGAAATCATCGCCGCCAAATAGCTTGGCAAAACTTGGTGCTTCTTTACTAATATCGAAAGCCTCGCGTGCCCGACGGGACGTGATCATGTCGAAGGCTTTCTCGCTGAACTTATCCAATCCGCTCAGCAAATCGTCTTGATCTTTGATCGAATTGAATCGCTGGTCTAGATCTTTGAGCAAGCCTTGGCGGCGTTGAAACTCCGGTAATGTGACACCGTTACCCAGCGAAATCCCGCGCACGTTGAACGGCTTGCCGGCCTGAGGTTTTGAATTGGTGGCCAGCGAAGCGTATTTCACACCTAGGTGGCCGGGCCCTTGCTGTGATTTGGGAATTGCCACGTGGCTGGGCAAGTCGGGCGCACTCGACAGCTCTTTGGAAACCACGCTTCCATATGCCGGATAATCGAGCGATGGATTGGGGCGATTTCCAGTGAACAGGAATTTCTGGCCAAGCGGGTGGGCACCCAATGAATGGCTAACGCCGCGCAAGATGGCGAACTTGTCTGTTGTTTTCGCCAACAGAGGCAAGTGTTCGCAAATTTCTACGCCGGGCGAAACGGTTTTGATGGGATTGAACTTGCCACGAAACTCGGACGGTGCATTGGGCTTTAGGTCAAACGTGTCAATATGCGACGGACCGCCTGGCAATTCAATAAAGATCGCTGCCTTCGATTTGGCCGACGTTTGAACTTCACCCGCATCGGCCATTTTTAAGAAGCCGCCCATCGTCAGCCCTGCTGCTGAACCAAGCACGCCAACTTTGACCGCATCGCGGCGACTCATCCCATTGCATTGCCGATGGATACTCATCTACTTCTTTCAATTCGTTGTTTTAGAAATTGATCTTTGTCAGGCCAGGATTTTGAGTCCTGACCTGACATTGATCATCACTAGCAATTGGAAGTGGCTAGTTGGAAGTAAATCTAGAAACGTAAAGTGCCTGGATAAAAAAATCAGATAAAAACGTTTCGCTAGTGATTTACAATAAACTCCTTTGTATTGACCAACGCCCACATGACGCCGGTCACTCCATTCACGAAATCCTTGCTTGCTTCTATATGGTCAACACATCGCTGTGTTTCTTGCTTCGACGGGAAACGACTGAGCGTTCGCAAATAGGCCTCTTCCACAAACTCGGCGAGGTCGAGCTCTTTTGATTCACTGGCCTGCTGTTGAGCCAATTTGATCGACTCACGAAGAGGCTTGGCTTTCTTCGCAAACGCTTTCAGTTGCTTTCGAACGTTGGCAAGTTGTTTTGTGCGTTTGGCTTTTTGATTCTCGTTTGCATCGGACATCGACGATTCGATTTTCGCAATTTGGCCACGCAACTGCTTCATTCGTTTTTCGAACCCCTTGAGTTTGTTTTGATCTGCTGAAGAAATAGACTGAGAGCGCTGCTTTTCAACCAGTTGATTCAACCAGCTACCTTTTTGCGTCAACATCACATGGATGTCTCGATCATTTTTCAAGTAGACGGTTTGGATCAAGCTGGTTTCTTCCGAACGATCGCAATCACAACTGGATGACCGCTCGGATCGCCCAAAAACCTGCATCGCAAAAGAAGAATTCACGCCGCGTTTTTTGCCTTTGTTGTTGTAAGCAATCGTGCCGGGAATCGAGATGGCTCGCTGATCAACATCGTTTCTAAATTCGCGATTTCGATCCGGGCTGGAAGCCGCCGTGTTGACGGCATCGAAGACAACTTCTGCCGGCAGACGCCTCGGCAACGCCCGACTGAAATTTCGCCGATCGTTTTCATTGGTTTCGTTGCATTCCCAACTCAGCTGATAAGTTCGGCTGTTGGCGATCTCGCGGTGCAACCATTTTACGTCGTAGTCATGCGCGACAAATTCAGTCGCCAGATAGTCGAGTAACGGGGCGTTGCTGGCCGGGTTTGCCAAATTCAAATCATCGGCTGGATCCACAATCCCGACGCCAAAGTAACGAGCCCAAACTCGATTAACCAAAGCCTTCGCAAAATATGGATTGTCCGCCGACTTCATCCACTCCATCACCGGCTGCCGGACGTCGTCAAATTTCGTCAAATCAATCGGATCACTACCAAGCAATTTTGCGGAAGCGACTGGAGCATTCTTCTTTTTGTTTTTGCGATTTTTGGCTTGTTGTTTTTTGTCAGGCCGAGGAGCGTGGACGCTCATCGCGTAAAACGGCAATGTCTTACCTTCTTTCAACGACTGAGCCATCTTCTTGCGGACATTGCCCTTGTTACGATTTTTGTAGTCGACGCCCAAGTCCTTGTAGATCGCGGCTTCTTCTTTTTTCTCGGCCGTATTGGTAGATCTTTTTCTGTAAGTTACGCCAGCGAAGAATTTCGAGAACTCGTTGAAATCGTTTTGGCTCCACTGATCAAATGGATGCTTGTGACACTGGGCACACTGAATCCTCAGTCCCAGAAAAGTGTGAGCAAACCCAATTGCCCGTTCTTCTGGCTTTTGAAATTCTCGACGCATCCAGTAGTACGGCATTGAGTCATTGGCGGCGAATTTGTCTTGCCCTTGTTTGCCGTCGCGAAAATACTCACTCATCCGCTCGCAATACTCGGTGTAGCCTTCACCTTCACGCCGGCTGGTGCCAAGCACGATGCCTTCGACCATTTCGTCGTAGCCAACATTGTTTTCGACTCGTTTGTAAATCCACGAGTACCATTGCTTACTGACCGCGTTCACGTCATTAAAAACGTCGCGTAGTTGACGCGAATTGTTTTCCGTCATGTCGCAAAAAAATGTTGTCCACCACGCCGCGTAGGCGGGCGTCTCAAGCAACTGATCAATTTTCACGCGACGCTTGTTTGGGTTTTCATCACCGAGAAATTCTCGAATTTCATCGGGAGAAGGCAACGTGCCGGTAATATCAAGACAAACCCTTCGAAGAAACATCGCGTCGTCAGAAAGTTCAGCAGGCTGGATCGCCAACTGTTCCAGTTTGTCGACGACAAGTTCATCAATCCGAGTCGGCGTCGGAGCCCGCTGATAGGCAATTGCGCCGGCATAAGGATGGACGACCGGAACCGGAACAACAGCATTGTCATAAGAAATAACGACGTGCGTGTCGCCGGCAAAACCACTGGTCGAAACGATTCCGATCTCGCTAACGTCAGCCACTGAAGCATCATTGGTTTCGAACCGGCAAAGCTGCGTCACGTCTTCGACAGTACCATCAGCCCAATGCGCGGTCGCTTTCAGGCTGACTTTTTTGGTTGGGTCACTCAGGCGCAAACTCGATGGCTCGACAATCAAGCGATCCAATTCCAAAGGCTCTTTCGAGGTCTTGGCCCCCGCTTCCACCCATCCTCGCAGCAAGTTGTACTGCCAACTACCGACTTCATAACGCAGACCGCCTTCATGGTTATCTTCGTCGGTCGGCTTGGTCAGCACGAGGCTATCGACTGGAGTCGCAACATCGACTCGCCCGTCCATCAACGACTTGTGATCGGCGGAGAAGTCATAGCCGAACAATGAAAGTTGAAATCCACCCTGCCCTTGAAACGAACCATGGCAAGCTCGACCGTTGCAACCTAGTCGCCCCAACAGCGGCGCAACGTGTCGTTGAAAATCTGGTTGAGCTTCGCCAGGATTCTTAAACCGCTCGGCAATCGTTTTCGAATTCGATTCGGCAGCAATTGCGTCTTCTGAGATTGGCTGATCAAAAACTGGCTGTTCGACTAGCACCTTCGCCGAAGTTTGTTGCGACAGCACAACAAAAAAGAAGATCGCTGCAAAAAGTGCGAACGAATGATCGAATGATTTTCGCTTGTCCAATTTTAGATTGCCGAATTCCACTGCGATCTCCAAATAACTTACTGACCGTCCTTGTCGGACTCGTTTTTCGTCTTCTTACCCTGCGAATCAGGTTGCTTTTTCCCCTGCTGATTCTTTCGCGATTCAACAGAAGCTTTCTCTTTGCGAAGCGTTTTGATCCGATTGGCGTTTCGAACGACGGCACCCATCTGCCGCGCGATCTCAGCGTCTGGATCAGCTTCAATTTTTGCGAGGGCTTCTGTAATTCGAGCAAGCCGTTTTTCAGCACGATCAGCGTCGGCCTTAAGTTGCGCTCTCCGATTGTCCAGTTGTTGCACCAAAAGCTGCTTGAGCTGCTTTCGCTTGGCCGCGTTATCAGTAATCGATAATTGAGCCGACAACAGTTGAATTCGAGACTTCAATTTCCAGTCAGCCAACGCCTGCTTGTAGCGAGCTTCACTTTGATTGGCCTTGATCGCGTTCAGGTTCTTGACTGATCGATCGAGTGAGCGAAGTGCGGATTGGTATTGGCTGGGGCGCTTTTTCCTCAATGAATTAATCAACCGCTCAAGCTCGGCATGGTTGGCCTTCACAAACTTCATCAACTCGGCTTTTCGCTTGGCTGAGATTGCAACCACCGGCTTCTTCTCGACGACCACTTTGGGTTTTCGATCGCTGGCAGCTGGATCTTTGTCGTCTTGTTTTTTCGCAAGAAGTTTTGCTCGATCGTCGTGTTGCTTTTGGCTTTTTTGGTTCTTCTGAGTCTTAAAACCACTTACTGCAGGATTTTGAGCACTGATAGAGTCCGCCAATAAGCCACATGATGCAGCGGCCAAAATGGTTAGCAGCAGCAATCTAGAATTTGTGGCCAGCGGCCGGCAAAAATGGGGCGAAGAATTCTGCATCAGTTTTCCTCACTTGGCAAAACTGACTCTTCGTCTGACGCAAGATCGACCAAGGCTACCAACATCCAATCGTTATCCGATTCACTCGGCTCGTAGACTGCGTCGGTATACAGCAACTCCTCATCCAGCAAGGCAAACTCTGACGAAGTACCCTGCGACGCGGATTGGCCCAACGTAGTCACCCATGCTGACGCCTCAACTTCATCATTACCCAGTTCAGGGACAGCTCGTCCGACCGGCCCATAAGCACCCGAATCGTGGGAAACTTGCGAATACCAAACCAAGCCACCCACCATCAGCAACATCGCTGCAGCCAAATTCAACAGCGTTCTGGAAAGCGAACGACGTGAGATATGGCGATGCGAATTTGAGCCAGGCGATGACTTCTCACCAACGGAAACCGCATCAGCAACATCGGATGATTGAGTATCAAAAACGGCGTACATGAGTTGGGATTGCTGCATCGCGTTGGCGACTGCTTCGCGTGCCGCTTGATTTTCGGCCAACGACTGTTCAAACAAATCACGCTCTTCCTCCGGCAACTCATCCGAGATGTAGCGGAAAGCCAACCAGTCCAAATCGTTTTCAAAATTCTCTTGATTCATTTCACTCTTATTCAATTGGTTGTTGCGATTGCTCACATCTAAATCTTCACGGCCGATCACTTAACTCAATCGGCTAACTGGCCAACTCACCGTTCATCGCTGAATCCATCCACTCGTTTAATCCATCCACTCGTTTAATCCATCCACTCGTTTTGAGCTGACAGCATCGGCTTGAGCTTCTTTAAGCTTGACTGCATTCGAGCCAGCACAGTTCCCAGCGGAACGTCCAGAACGTCAGCAATTTCTCGAAACTTCAAACCTTCGTAAATCCTCTTTTCAACGACCACGCGTTGCACCTCTGACAGTTCAGCGATTGCCGCTCTGACAAGCTCAACATCTTCTTGCCGAATAGCCTGTTCGACCGAATGCCCCAGCTTACTTTTGACCCCATCAACACCACCAAGGCGAAGTTCCAACCGCCAAGCAATTCCTTCGGCATGCTTACGCCCAGTTGCCTCACGGCGGCGAATCAGCATCGCTTCGTTAAACGCCACTCGAAACAGCCAAGATTTCAATGACGATTCTTGCTGAACCGAATGGCCCTTTTCGATCAGTTTGATAAACGTTGCTTGCAAAGCATCTGCGGCAGCCGTTTCGTTCTTAAGCACTCCTAGCAAGAATCGCTGCAACCCGACCGCATGGGTCTGGTAAACCTCCTCGACCTTTTCTCGGTCCACCAAGGTTTCTTTCGATTCGTCAGGAGAATTAGGCGTCAACGACATATCCAATGGGGCTGAAGTTCAAGTGCTTTCCAGCCCGTAATTTGATGAACGGGCAGACTAGAATATTGCTGTTTTCCAATTTTTTTGGCACATTTACCGGATGCAAAAGCCAATTAATTGCGATTTTTGACTGCGATCTCGCCATCACGCTTGGAATAAGCCAAATTCATGGCAATTTGACGTTCATTCAAATCTACACCAATCCTGCGTGAACAGCCGGTTGTGGTGAACTTAAGCGACGCAAAACACGTAATCAATGAATCCCTGTTTCTCTTCGAAGTCAACTTTCAATCGACATTCGTGGCGCGTGTAACTGCCGTTGATTTCCAACAAGGTTCCAGCAGAGCTTTTGGGGGATCGGTCGAAAGAGCGAATTCGCCCTTGGAGACCTCAGCCGTAACCAGCAGCGTCTTGTCAGAAACATCACCAGCAGTCATTATTGGCTGTTTCCACCACACTTGGAGCTTAAACTTCGTTGTTTGTCGGACCGGTATTTACTCGTGAGGCCGTGGTTGCCCCTCGACGTTTGCGTCACTATTTGATGCGTACCGTCTACGCGGTCGCTTTGCTACTTTTAATTTGTACCGCGTGGATGATTTTGATCAACACGCAGATCATTCAAAATGTTGGTGACATGGCTCGCTTTGGAGCCGTCCTGTTCCAGATTTTGGCTCCGCTCCAATTAGCGTTGATCATGTTTCTTTCCGCGATGCAGTCTGCCAGTAGCATCGCCATTGAAAAAGACCGCCAAACGCTCATCCTGCTCTTGATGAGTCGCTTGACCAATAGCGAGCTGGTCTTGGGCAAGCTGTTTGCCAGCCTACTGAACATTGGCGTGATGCTGATTACCAGCTTACCGATTTTCATGCTGATCGTTCTCTTTGGCGGGACTTCGTTTGAGCAAGTCGCTTGGACATTTGCCGTTACGGCAACGACGGCCTTCGCCGCCGGCAGCCTCGGTGCTCTGGTCGCGTTGTGGCGTGAAAAGACATTTCAAACATTGGCGCTCGTCGCGATCTCCATCGTTTTTTGGTTAGGCATCTGGGAAGGCATCGGACTGGCCGGAATCGGATTGGCTGGTTTCACTGGAGATCAAATCGCTGGCGCGACCAGCCCGATTCGGGCGATTCTGTCTGCCAGCCAACCAACTGTTGCTTCGACATGGCCAATCGCCGTGGCTCCCTACTTGGTTGTAGCCACTTCGCTTGGATTCTTGATGTGTTTGATCGGGGTTTTGAAAGTCCGAAGTTGGAACCCGAATCGAGAAATTCGGGCCGGGCAAACAGCAGAAGATGCGGAAACAGAAATTGATCTCTTCACCGGTCAACTTTCTGGCGTTCCAGCCGACACGGTCACCGGGCAAATGGAAAGCAGTGCCGGTGCGGAACTTGCGACGGGCGGAAAGTCCGGCAAGGAAGTCATCGCCGAATCAGAAAAATTTCGCTCCGGACACGTCGACGATCGAGCCCGGGTCACCAACAAGAAAAGCCGTCGCGTCTGGGACAACCCGGTTCTTTGGCGCGAGACCTGTACTTGGGCGTACGGTAAGAAGATCCTGTTCATCCGCGCCGTCTATTGGATACTGGCGACGTGCGTCTTCCTGGCAATTCTCTCCATGGTCAACTCAGGGGCTGCGACTCGCACGACTTCCGAAGCCGGCGTCTCGGTTCCGGCGACCGCGAAACCCCTCGCTCCGTTCATCCTGGTCAGCATCGTCTTGGTCAACGCTTTGGCGGTTACGTCGATCACGACCGAACGAGATGGCCGTGCCCTGGATTTACTTCGCGTGACCGACATCTCCCCAAAGGAATTTCTGTTCGGCAAACTGGGCGGCGTGCTTTTCGTTGCCTTTGACATGATCTTGCTGCCGATTTTAATATGCGGATTCCTCTGGTACCACGAAGCGATTTCGACCGAAAACCTGGCTTACGTCGCTATCGGTCTGTTGGTCATTTTCGTATTCGTGGCAATGCTTGGCATCCATACTGGGATGTCTTATTCCGGCAGTCGTCAAGCCATTGCCGTCAGTTTGGGGACAGTGTTCTTCCTGTTTTTGGGCGTTGTCACCAGCATGGTGATGATGGTTTCGTTTACTGGAAATGTCGAGGCTCAACTAACGCCATTTTTGGCTTGTATCGTCGGCGGTGGAATCGGACTGTACGTTGCCCTGGGCTGGAACATGCCCTCCCCTGCCCTGGTATTGGCTTCGGCCATTTTACCTTTTGCAATGTTCTATTCGATCACAAGCCTCTTGCTTGAGAACTACCTAGCGGTTCTTCTGGTTGTGTGCTTCACCTATGGCTTTGCGACGACCGCGATGATTATTCCACGACTCAGCGAGTTTCTGGTATCGTCCGACCGATCGAAGTCCACCGAAAATGGCTAGGCGCCTGAGCGACCGCTCCGATGCCATGGAAACCGTGATCGCTTAAGCTTAGGCCCGACACAGAATTAACTTTCGCCCATTGCTAACGAAGATTGGAAACGCGCTAGATGGAGAGCATTTTGCAATTGCTTCCGTGGCTGATTGCGATGACGTTGTTAATGGCGTTCTCCGGTTTCTTCTCTGCAAGTGAAGCGGCGTTGTTCTATCTTTCGCCGCGCGATCGCCGGGTGATGGCCTCTGGAACACGAGGTGAAAAAGCAGCTTTGCAGTTGCTCGAAGATCCTGACCGTTTGCTTTCGGCTGTTCTGTTTTGGAATTTGCTGATCAACATCGCTTACTTTGCGATCGTTTCCATTTGCTCATTGAAAATGGAAGCCGGTGATTTGGGACAGACTGGGGCCACTCTGTTTGTTGCTCTTTCACTATTCGCGATCATTTTCTTCAGCGAAATGCTACCCAAAAGTGTCGGTGTTTTGACACCACGCCGGCTGGCCAAAATCGTTTGCCTACCGCTGACGCTTGCCGTTCGAATCGTTGATCCACTGATGCCACTTTTGCGGTCGGTGAACCTCGTTTCGAGACGATTGATTTGGCCTGGCTTCCAACCAGAGCCGTTCATTGAAGTCGCCGATCTCGAGAAAGCGATCGAGCACTCAGGAAGCGATGAGTCCATGATTCGGCAGGAGCAGGCCGTCCTCCAGAATATCGTACGACTCTCGGAAATCCGAGTTGAAGAATGGATTCGACCGCGTGGACAATTCCAAACCTATCAACCGCCAGTCAGCCCTCAAGATTTACAATCGCTTCCGGCCAGTGGCTATCTGCTGGTTACTGAACCCGGTGGTCGCGAAATCGAAAAAGCGATCCGCCTGGACAACATGTATGAATTGCCGGAAGAGAATATTGAACGCTTCGCAGAGCCCGTTCTTTATTTGCCTTGGTGTGCCACGGTTGCCAGTGCTTTGGAGAAAATGTCTCACCGCAATCGCGAAGTGACGGTGGTTGTCAACGAATTCGGCGAAACCATTGGTATCCTTACCATTGAAGACATTTTAGAGACGGTATTCGTCTATTCCCCCAGCCGCACCAAACGCCTTCTCGACATGCCACCACTCGTCGAAATTGGCGAAAACAAATGGCAAGTCGCCGGCATCATGAGCTTAAGACAACTTTCGCGGCGGCTGGAAATCGAAATTCCAAAAACGTCAAGCGTCACGGTGGGCGGGGTCATTCAAGAATCGCTCCAACGACTGGCCGAACAAGATGACCAATGCCATTGGGGGCCGTTTCATTTCCATGTTATCGAAGCGGCCCAGCGCGGAACCATGCTGATCGAAGTCACTCTCGCTGAAAACGGGGGAGACGAAGCATGATTCTATTCGGGATTGGCCTCTTGGTCGCCGGCATCTTTTTGAGCGCATTTTTTAGCGGCAACGAAACCGGGTTTTACAGAGCAAGCCGAGTCCGCGTCGTGATGGCGGCGCTCGACGGAGACCAAATTTCTCGTGCGTTGCTGCGTTTGATCAACAATCCGACTTGGTTTGTCGCCACGACCTTGATTGGAAACAACGTTGCGAATTACTTGACCAGCCATTCAATTGTGTTGCTGACCCGATCTATTTCGCACTCCAGCGCGGCTGAAATGTTGATGCCAATCTTCATGGCACCGCTTTTGTTCGTTTATGGTGAGCTGCTTCCTAAAAGCCTATTCTACCAAGCTCCCAATTTACTGCTCAGACTCTGCGCTCCTCTGTTTCTGATATTCACCTTCGTCTTCGCGCCCGCCGCAGCAATCCTGTGGGCGATGAGTCAACTTCTCGAACGGTTTATTGGGCAGTCGCCTGAAAAAATTCGCTTGGCGCTGGCGAGAAAAGAAGTTCAGCAAGTACTGGAAGACGGACTCGAAGCCGGTATTCTTGAGCCCACCCAGCGTCAATTAGCACAGAGTTTTTTCTTGTTCGCTTCCAAGCCAGTAAGTGAGTTTTTCACGCCACTATCGCGGATCCGATCAGCCAATTTTGCCGACCCAAATTCAAAACTCTTGAAACTGGCAAAACGGAACCACTTGGCAGATATTCCAATCTTAAAAAAAGGTCGCGAAGCAGCCGAAACCAAATCGGAAAAGAAGGTTGGCGTGGCCAAGCACGGTGACGCGAAACCAGCTCAACTGAAACCAGCTCAACTGAAACCAGCACAACTAATTGGTTAC
>CAZPTT010000010.1:36773-39746 GCA_964589435.1 uncultured Pirellulaceae bacterium | reverse complement strand
GAAACCAGCTCAACTGAAACCAGCTCAACTGAAACCAGCACAACTAATTGGTTACGTGCGCACGATAGATTTGCTGATCGCGTCCGATGCACAGGAACGCTCGACCGATAAACCGATCCGCCAATTGATGGAGATCAAATCGACCGAGCTATTTGGCGAGGCGGTCTTGCAAATGCAATCCGCACGGGAAACACTGGCCAAAGTCATAGACGAGAAAGGCAACGCCGTAGGAGTGCTTTCTTTAGATCAAATGACGAACCGGCTACTGGAAGGATCACTCGGCTCTCTTCATCGATAGTTTCAAAACGCTGACGATCCCGACGTTCTATCAAACGTCCTGCTTCGCGTAGCCGAGCGACTTGACGATTGCCAGCATCTCTTCATACGAAATGTAGCGGCGACACTTCTCCAGTTTGTACTGGTCGATGGCCAACCCAAGTTCCATTGCGTCAGCCGATAGGGTCGCATGCCCGTCAGAAAATTGCCTTCGCTCGAGGCCAGGTGAATTCCGCTGAACATTCGGATTTCGCCTATCAACGAAGTCGCTGTTTTCATTCGGGATGGTTGAATCCGAAAATGATTGATTTTCAAGAGACATGATTCGCCTTATTCCAGATTGCATTCGCACGGCGTCGAAACAACTAAATTTGGTGAAAGCGTGAGCAACACGTATTCAGCCCGGACAGTTCGACGACTAGCCTGTAAAAACCTATCTTCTGTTTCGTCATAAATCGTTGGCAGAGCGCTGAATCGAGCACAATCAGCGGAAGAAGAGTTTTCTGACGATTGTGAGTAACGATTCAAGCGAATATGCGGCCTAAATTTCGCGAAAGGTCCGCGCGAAAGATTCGCTAGGGGTCAACTGTCAAATTAAGTACGTTACAACTTCGGCACGGCTGGCTTGGAAAAACTAGCCGCCAGTGACATTGAGGTCGACTCGCGCCACACGCTGCTCGGCTGACTGGAGCTGGCTTAAGAGCGAGCCAAATTCGGGTTTGTTCGGAAAGACTCGTTGAGCCCGGCTCAGGGTCAACCGCGCCTGCGAGACCTGACCTGCCAACAGCTGAGCCTGTCCCAAACGAAAGTAGATTTCGCTCGACGCGCCTTCGCGCTGACTTGCGGCTCTCATCATCTCGATGGCTGGACTGAATTTCTTCAGCTCAATCAGGGCAACACTCTTGGCGATCAGAGCTGATTCTGGCTGTTGGCTGGGAGGATAACGACTGAGTAATTGCTCGATTGCGGACAAAGATCGCAACGGCTGGTTGAGCGACTGATAGGTTTCTGCGATCGCCAACTGAACATCGAGAAGTTCCGGGTCAAATCCAGCCGCTTTCTGGAATTCCGCCAATGCGCTCTCCAGCTCACCTTTGGCGAGGCTTGTACGTGCCTGAAGTGCCCAAGCTGGAGCGAAACGATGATTGATCGCGAGAGCCTGTTCTGCTTGGCGTTTGGCCGGAAGCCATTGGCCCGCCTGCAAATACATCTCACCCAGTTCGACGATTAACCGAGGGTCATTGTTGGAAAGTTCAACAGCCCGCCGCATGTGGTCGATCGCTTGCGGTGCGTTTCCATCTTGGATGACGGCGCGAGCCAGATTGGCATGTGCTAATTGATCGCCAGGGTCGTGCGCCGCTGCCCGAGTAAAACAAGACTTGGCGTGCCCAACCCGTCCACTCTGGAGGGCTTCGATTCCACCGCGAGTCCATTGCCTGGCGATTCCCACGTGCTCTCTTGTCGCCTGTTTCAATGGCTGGAAGCTCTGACAACCCAAGCATGCCATGACCACCGGAAGGCAAAGCAATGCAACGCAGATCCCTCGTGCTCTCAACGCTGTTGAGCCCGTCCGCCGAAACGAATTGGATGTGGCAACAAATTTCAAAATCGCAGCGTCCTTGCTACCGGCATCAGGATGGTTTTGAGGTGGAAAGAGTCCTTGGGCGGCGGAATTTAGCAGCCCAAGTCACTAGTTACCATATCGGTACACTCGCTGGCAAAAGATCATTCGTTTCGATCCGTAATGTCAAACTGAAACAAATTGTTTATAACGAGACAGTCTCAATTCTTGCTAGCAATAAATCGACATGACCGCGACCTACGAAAAAATTGGCCTGAAGTTCCTGTATCCAGAAAACTGGAAGCTAACGGACGAAACGGAGGGCGGTTTGCCCAGTTCCATCAGCCTCGAATCGCCCGATGGCGGAGGGCTATGGTCAGTCCACGTTTACGAATTGGACGCAGATCCAGACGAGATCCTCAAAGAAACCATTATCACGCTACAAGAGACTTATCCGGATTTGGAAATCACGCCAATCAAATCCAACTTCGATCCGCATCCTTCAACAGCGGTCGAAACGCTTTTTTACTGTTTGGATTTTTTGGTGCTGGTGCGACTGCAAGTCGTGACGACATCGGATTACCAACTACTTTTCTGGTTTCAAGCAGAAGATCGTGAGTTTGAGAAACAGGAACTGGTGTTCAACGCGATGACGATCAGCACGCTTAATAAGGATTAAGTTAAGGCAATTCCTGATTGGTACATCTTGTATCGAAGCATGTAACTATTACACGACAGGGAAGTAGAAACGGGGCAGCCAATCGCCAATTCAGACAGATTGCTACGGACTAACTGGCGAGTCATTGATTGCTGGCACTATTCTTGCGGAAAAACGAGCAATTCCACTCAAGCTATCACAATTTCCACAAAATCGATTTTGCTTGGCACGGCTTGTGCAATACCTCAATGCAACGGACGCGTAACCAACTGACGTCCTCGTGAATCTAAGGCAACGCCATCCAGACGATGGTTCAACCAAGCTAACTCAGTACGTAGCAACGCCAGCTTTTCACGTTAATAGGTTCGCCCAGAAATGACTTCGGGCGAACCTTTTTTTACACGATGGCATTGAGTTCGGTGGCTGAATTTTTTGGGAATCGCAATTCGAATGGCTCTATTTTCGAATGGCTCTATTT
>CAZPTT010000010.1:0-36673 GCA_964589435.1 uncultured Pirellulaceae bacterium | reverse complement strand
CTGAATTTTTTGGGAATCGCAATTCGAATGGCTCTATTTTCGAATGGCTCTATTTGATTCGCGCGACCCTATTTGATTCTCGCGACCAAAACAGAATCGTAGATTCCAGGTAGAACTTCGGTATCCGTAACAGCTACAAAAGGCTCGCCTGATTTTAGGTTGGTATTCTCACTGGACCATTTGTTGACGAAGCTCTCCAGTTGACTCTTCTCGAAAGAGTTCGGGGCCAGCACAGGCAGGACTCCCCAATATAAACACATCTTCCTCAGCGGGTTCACTTGATCGGTAATACATACCGTTGGAATGTGATCTCGCTGTTTTGATTTGAGCCTTGCCGCAGTATCTTTTTCGCTGGCGATAACAACCATCTTCGCCGAGATACGCCGTGCAATCTGAGCGGTTCCATAGATAACCGCATCGGAAATCGCCCAGCCCTCGGAGCGATCGTAGGCCGTCATTCGCGAATTTCGCGACACCAATGCCAACTCCGTCTCGCGCATGATTTTATTCATCATCGTAACCGCTTCGATGGGATATTCTCCAATCGCAGTTTCACCCGACAACATACAGGCGTCGGCTCCGTCGAGAATTGCGTTCGCGACATCCGTCACTTCGGCGCGGGTCGGTTGTTTGGAGCTGTGCATGCTTTCCAGCATCTGCGTGGCGACAATGACTGGCTTCCGATATTGCAAACACTTCTTGATGATTCGCTTTTGCGCGGCCGGTGTCTTTTCGATATCAATTTCTACGCCGAGGTCGCCCCGAGCCACCATGATCGCATCGGTTGCTTCGATGATTGAATCTAATTGATCGAGCGCTTCCTTCTTTTCGATTTTTGAAACGACATGAGCGGTGCTTCCGTGATCGGCAAGGACTTTTTGCAGTTGCCTGACCTCATCAGCGTTGCGAACGAAACTCAAACTGACGAAGTCAACTTCTTGACCGGCGGCCCAAATCGCGTTGTCGATATCGACTTCGCCCAAGGCAGGAATGCTCAATTGCGTGCCTGGCAGGTTCACGCCTTGGCGAGAGCGAACTTTTCCACCATCGACAACGACACAGTGCAATTCATCGGCGGATGATTTGGTGACCTGCAATCGCGCCAGCCCATCGGCCAATACGATCGATTCGCCCTCGGAAACTTCATCAATCAGCGGTTCATACAAGCAAGTCAATTCGTTGCGAGCGGATGACTTGGTGCCTCGCACGAATTTGACCGCTTCCCCATTTTCTAGATTCAGTGGCTCTTCAAATAGATGCCCTAGACGAATTTTTGGGCCGGCCAGATCGACTAAGACTGCAACCGGCGTTTTCAGCTGTTCACTCGCGGCTCGTATATTGCTCAATGCCAACTCATGAGCATCGCGTTTGCCGTGTGCCATGTTCAAACGGAAGACGTCGACTCCAGCCTGAATCAGCTCCGCCAATTTTTCCTGAGTCGCACTCGCCGGGCCAACCGTTGCAACTGTTTTCGTCCGTGAGTTCGTTAGCAGTGACTTAGTCAATGTTTCATTCCTGATTGACGAGTTTTGTTTGCCGAGCAGAAAAGAGACTTTCTCGGAATGGAGACTCGCTCGGATTGGGGAGATTGTATGTCAGTCAATTGGGTTCTAACATCCCAACAAACAACGATTGGTAGATCGTCAAAGATATTCGAGTCAAATAGCTCAAGCTCGCTCCTCTGCTCTGGTAACTAGCCAATTTCATCAGCACCCATCCAGCGCATGTAGGTAGCAGGCATTCCGATTGCAAACTACAGCTCCGAGCATTCTCGAATATCTGTTCAGATAGCCAAGCCTTGATTTTTATTGATGATTTACTGGCAGGATGGAGGTTGTGAGTTTGAAAGACTCAACAAATGAACGAAGTCGACTACATAATTGCCTCCCGAAATCGGCGAATCCAAAACATGACTATCGCTACGGTCGAGAAAACCGCGAGACACCGTCTGAATGAT
The DNA here is from genome assembly GCA_964589435.1 of uncultured Pirellulaceae bacterium. Classification (GTDB taxonomy): domain Bacteria; phylum Planctomycetota; class Planctomycetia; order Pirellulales; family Pirellulaceae; genus Mariniblastus. The sequence goes on along the minus strand of CAZPTT010000010.1, from coordinate 34,716 downwards.
GGATTAAAGCCCATTCAAACCTTAATCCAATATTCATCCGAATTCCCTTGAACAATCGTCGAGTCTCTGGGAAAATCGGGGCCTGTTTTGATTCCTAACAACATGTATGGCTTTTTGGAGTAAAGGAAAAAATGAAAATCACGTCAACTATAGGCTGCATTATTGGAATGCTGTGCCTTTGCGTTGCTGCAGACGCGGATCTGCTAGTTTCTGGTGTTTTCGACGGTGGCTTGCCAGGCGGCGAACCCAAAGTTGTTGAACTGTTCGCAACAGCCGACATCGCTGACTTGAGTCTTTTTGGAGTGGGTGCTGCGAATAACGGCGGTGGGACAGATGGTGTTGAGCTAATTCTAAGCGGTGCCGCTAATGCAGGTGACTTCATCTATCTCGTCGAAGACGATGGACAAGGTGCACTTGGAGTTGGATTTAACACCTACTTCGGATTTACACCCGCACTGATTTTTGACGGCAGTTTTGCCAACGGTGGGGCTGCGTCAATCAACGGCGATGATGCTGTAGAGGTGTTTTCAGACCCGACCGGAGCGTTCACCGGATCTGAAGTTGTGATCGACACCTTTGGTGATATCAATGTCGATGGAAGTGGTGAAGCTTGGGACTACTTAGATGGCTGGGCCTATCGCAATGACAACACAGGGCCAGATGGCACAACGTTCACCATCTCAAACTGGACTTTTAGTGGTATCAATGTAACCGACGGAGTTGCTACCAATGCTGATTTGAATCCTCAGTTTCCAATCGGAACTTATTCAGTTGCGAATGTCCCGGAGCCTGGTATGGCTGCACTTCTAGGCATGGGCTTTGTTGGCATGGTTATTCGTCGTCGACGAAGCTAAACGCCTTCAAGCCAAATTTAGTAAGTATCGAATTTCCAAACGGCAAGGTTTCACCTTGCCGTTTTTTCATGCGATGTTATCAATTTGTTATGAAAACGATCGTCGACGGATACAACCTGATATTCAGTTTTGGCTGGCATACCAATTCGAAACATTCCATGGCGCTCGAAAGAGCTCGTGATCGTTTGATCCAAGAATTGGCTGACCGCATTGAAATGGATCAGCGGCGCGAAATTACGATCGTTTTCGACGCCAAAACAACTCCAATTAGGGAGGCTCAGGACAAATTGAGCATGAACGGTTTCCAAGTCGTTTTCGCCAGGGGTCACGACGAAGCTGACTCTCTAATCGAAGAAATGATCCGTTCGCACTCCGCACCAAAATCTTTGCAAGTCGTCTCAGACGATCACCGGCTGCAGAACTGTGCGAAACGCAAAAAAGCAATTCCGATCAAATGTGAACAATGGCTTGACCAATTGGAGGCGAGGCAAGATCAACGGGTTGTTTCGGATTTAGACTCGATGGAGCAAGAAATTGACTCCAAGAACACACGCGAGCTTGAATCGATCGATTGGATGAAAGAGTTTTCGATGGATGAAGAATCAAACTCCGAATCGAACAAAGACTCTCATCCTAAACTTCAGCAAAAAAAGTCGTTCAATCCGTTTCCGCCTGGCTACGGCGAGGACATTTCTTAGCCAGTAGCATCTGAAATTCTCACCCGTGTCCTCTATGAGTTTTCCGGCAATTCAGCTTGGAAATTCGTTCGTGCAAATCTAAAAACGGAAAGTGTTTGTTACGTTGGAAGTGCGACGGATCCGAAAAACTGGAAATCAAAGACAAAAAAAAACGACGCTTGGCCATATCCAAACGTCGTTTCTCCGCCGCCAATTCAGCTGACTGCGAGAGCGAACCAAAATCACGAAAAAGCACTCCGCGTGAATAGTCCTGCCATCCAGTCCTGTTCTCTCTATCTACTTGTCGGATTTCATTTTGCGAATTTCTTCTCGCAACAATTCAATTTCCTGACGAAGCAGTTCTACTTCCGATTTCGCGTTTGCAACCTTGTCGTTGGCCGATCGCTTCTGGTTGGACTTTCGCTTTTGACTCGTCGTTGACCTTCGACTCTTGCCACTCTTGGCCGCATCGTCACTGACTCCTTTGTCACCCTGCTGTCCGGTCAGCCAGCGAAGAGCTTTCTTCTCGGTCTGCTTCTTTGAATCAGGGTCAAGGTCTTTTCCATCAACACGTTTGTCGCGGCGTGATTCAGCCTCTCTTCGTTTGGCTTCGGCTTTTCTCGAAGCCTCACTGGAACGGCGTAAGTCCTCGTTGAATTGCTTGATCGTTTCCTCATGCCGACGTTTCTCTTCGTCCATTCGAGCCCGAATGTCTCGTTCGTTTTGGAAACGAGCCGCATCACGGCTTCGCTTGCGCGAATCATCGCGCGGAGGCCGTGCGTTTGATCGAGAACGCAAATTATCGCGAGACCGGTCATTTGATTTTGCCGCCAACATCGCTTCGGCGTCGCTCAAAGTCGCCAGCATGTCGTTCAAGCGTTGCCGCTGTCTGTCCGACAAATCATCGCGGTTCAAGAGTTTTTTCAAAGCCCGAGATCGCGCCTGAATTTCAACCTCAGAGCGTGAAAGCTCCTCCTTTGACGCGCCCTTCTGAGACCGTGTTTGATCAGCAATTTTTCCGAGCGTTCGTTGCAAGTCACGTACCGAACGATCAATTGCCGTTCGCTCACGACTGCCCGTTTCAGACATTTGAGCGAACTCATCCAATGGTTGCTGCATCGCGCTCTTGGCCAATTCGCTCAGCTCGCCGAGACTTTCCCATGGAGCATCGCCCAACTCGCCAACGCCGTCCCGCAATACTTGATCAACCATTTGCCCAAGTGGCATTTCGCTGAGCATTTTCAGGTTGCGTTCAACCAATTCGCCAATGGCTTCCGCATCAATCTCTTCAGATTCAAGCTGGCTGGCCCAGCGATCCCATTTTTGCTCGTAGTCGCTCGCCCAATCAGCCCAAATGCCTTCTTGGTCACCAGCAAACTTCTCCATTTTCCGCTCTAAACCGTCGGCCCAACCTTCCCACTTCTGGGCATATTTGGCCGACCAATCGTCCAATTCTTCCGCATGTTCCTCGGCCCACTCTTCGAAATGCTCACCAAGCCGGTCAGCAGATTTCGCAAGAGATTCGGCAAGCTGCTCGAGCGCATCCCCAACCTCATCTCCGAGTTCATCGATCGTGGCTTCAATCGATTCATCATTTTGTGGAGCAAAAGCGTGGGCAATTCGAGTAGCTGTCGCGAGATCGAAACAGGCAAAGATGGCGATCAGGAAATAGAGTTTTTGAAAATCTGATTTCTTCATCGTTCGTCTCCGTTTGAAACGGTTCTTGTGGGGTGAATCCCCTTAAAATGCGTCAAAACAATAACGCACCGAAGACTGTTCGCGGGACTGAACTGGATCTTTGGAAATTTTTGGGAATTTAGAAAACACCGATTGAAATCACCGCTTAGTGGTGGATGCTTCCACACCACTCAATCGCTGGCATGGCTAACTAACTTGGTTCGTGCCCTCGGGCGAGGACAACGCGCGATTCGATAACGACTCGAATTTCATCGCGCGGCCCGGCAATGAATGTGCTCTTCGTCGTGAGTGGCGGCTTTGTTGTATCGAGCAAGCCACAGGTGTGATTCGATATGGTTAACACCAATGCTGACAAATTTGTCACCATCAGGGCCGATGAACCACCACTTGCCTTCGATTTGCTGGACGTGCACATAGCCAGTTGCTTTGGCGGTATCTTGTGCGAAACCACTGCCGGCGAAGTTACACCCAATTGCCGTAGCCATAATGGAGATCAGTAAAATCGTTTTCAAGTGCATCTTATTTGTTTCATTTTGAAGTTGAGTTAGTTGATCAAGCTTTAGGTGATTGGCTTAGGATAGGCCTGGGTGGGATGCTCAGGTGGGATAGGCTTCCAGCCTGTCAAAGCAAATCAGTACCGATGACAGGCTGGAAGCCTATCCCACCTACAAGTAATTTATCCAAGTTGTTTCGGGATGGGTTCGTCTAGGGCGAGCCCAAGCTTCTTTCTTATCCAAGCCGACGACCACCGATAGTCTTCAGCTTTCTCAACAAGTCCTGCGGTAACAGGGTTTTGTTCAATGTAGCTGATGATCCTCAACAACTCAGCTTCGCTTCTCGCAAAGTGATCGAAGGTTTCTGTTTGCCAAAACGAACCGGTTGTGTCAAGGATTCGATTGCAATGGGTTGCTGTATAACTTTGGATACTATGTGAGATGATTTCTCGCGGCGTTTTTCGACGTCGTTGATTTGCTTGCTGGATTGCAATTTCGCTAACCCATTGTTCTTTTGGCAGGAATACCCAGTGATGATGACTTGGCATCACAACGAATGCGAACAGGCAATATCTTTGATCCGCAAAATGCAAGAACGCATCATTCACAATTTTGGCTAAGCGATCATTTTCTAGATGTGTGACCGCCGGCTCACCATCAAGAAGCATGTCGACTTGTTTGAAAAGTAGCTTTTGCTTCTTGGTTTCCCAGTCTTGAGCAGTTGTGCCTTCCGGCTGACGGCGACTGTTGAGGTCATCCCGATAACTGCGAATTTTCTGTAAGCCCGCAGCGGACAGGCTTCCTGCCAAGCATGCGGTGATAAATGTTGGCTTTCCTTGAACATCGACGTGTGGCAGCTTCCGACGAGAAACCTTCCAGTCATCAGGCATTTTAAATCTCCACACAAAAAAGTGGGATAGGCTTCCAGCCTGTCATCCAATCAACAATTTTTCGATATGCAAAAGACAGGCTAGAAGCGCTAGAAGCCTATCCCACAGATGGGCGTAATGTTTGCTGTTACTCTTGATCAACAATTTCCCGCAGGAGCGTGTCGAGTTGTTTCACAGCATTTTCGTTTTCAGGATTGTCGACAACATTCTCCGTTGCCAAATCGGACTCCGAATGATCGTACAATTCCTGCGCCATAACCTTGCCTCTCTTGTTTCGCCACTGCGTGTAACGCCACTTGCCGCTGCGGATTGAATAGCCCATGCCGCTACGCGGGTACTGGCTGAGCGCAACCTCTTTGCCGGGCAATGTTGAATCCGCGAACAAAGGCAATGAGCTTTTCCCTTCACACTGCGGCGGAGTCTTCAATCCACACCACTCGGTCAGCGTTGGATAGATGTCGATGTATTCGACCAACGCCGACGATCGTTTCCCGCTGGGGATGCCGGGGCCGCTGTAGATCAATGGAACGTGAGTATCCAATTCAAAATTCGTGTGTTTGCACCAGTCGCCATAGTCGCCGACTTTCCAGCCGTGATCACTCCAGAAAACGATGATCGTGTTTTCTCGCAGGCCCTGCTTGTCGAGTTCCTCCAGCACGCGGCCGATTTGAACGTCGACGTAGGAAACGCAGGCTCGATACGCGTGAATCATCGACCGGGTTTGCTGATCCGTAAGATCTCCCTCAGCAGGGATCCCATCGTAGGCCCGGAGTTCACCCCAAGTCGTCGTGGCTTGTTGGGCGACTCCGATGGGTGCTTCACGTTTAGGGATTTCGATATCCGCTGGCTCGTACAAGTCCCAATATTTCTTGGGAGCGACCAACGGCAAATGCGGTTTCTTGAAACCAACGGCAAGGAAGAACGGTCGCTCGTCTTTGGATTGCAATTGTTTGATTGCTTCGTCGGCGATCGCTCCGTCGGTGTACACGCTGTCGCCAACGTCAGCACCTTCGTAAGCCGGCCCCTTGATGGCTTGCCGTAACGCTTTGCCTTTGAGATTCTTGGATTTGGCTATCTCCGTTTTGTTCTTGATCAAGTCCATCGTCTCGGCCGCCGCGTAAGTCGGTTGCGTGCAGGTCTCAAGCACATCCCAAAATGCTTTGTCGTCTTTGCCATGATGATAGATTTTGCCAAGTGAAATAGTTCGGTAGCCATTGCCTTGAAAGAACCGTGGCATCGACATCGCATCAGGCAGCGTTTCGTTAAGCGGATGCTGCAAGTCGTACACGCCGGTCGTGTCGGGGCGCAAGCCGGTCATTAAGCTGATCCGTGAGGCGGCGCAAATTGCCTGCTGGCAATAAGCTCTTTCAAACAGCAAGCCTCGCTTGGCAAGCCCGTCAATGTTCGGCGTTTTCATAAACTCATCGCCATAACACCCAAGCTCGACTCGCAAGTCATCGACGCCAATAAACAGAACGTTTTTCTTTGATGTTTGAGCCGTCGCCGAAGTAGCGAACAAAAACAAACTGACAGTAAAGAGAACTAGTGTTTTCATTTCAATTTTCCGATTCGATAAATTTCAATCGAGTGATGGAATAAGGCGGCAGTTTCACTGTCGTGTCATTGGAATCGAGAATAACACGTTCACAACGGCCGGTGTCTTGCAATGTCGCGCTCCGGTATGCCACGGCTCCGGCATGCCACGGCTCCGGCATGCCACGGCTCAAGGCAACCAGTATTGTAATGCCGGATGGAAGCAATTGGGCTGGGTGCAAGAAAGATGAAATAGAAGGACAACGCGGTAAATCATTTGTCGGCGGAAAGTCGCATGGAACTCATGCCGGCAATCTTAGCAGAGGCAATAAGTCCAAAAACCGTCTTTCGGAACCCACTTGCAAACGCTCACCTGCACGTAGCTGTTCACGTACTTGGAGTAGTACTTTCTCACGCTTAATGATTAAGCTTCAACTCATCGCTTCACTACTTGATATTCAGCGTGATCGCTTTGTCGGCGATGTCTTTCCGGCACCACGCTCCGTCCCACCGAATACACTTCACTGCCTTGTAAGCCTGCAGCTTTGCCGCCGCGACGCTGTCACCGAGAGCGGTTACGCCCAACACGCGACCACCATTGGTTTGAACATTGCCGTCTGAGTCGAGCTTGGTTCCAGCGTGAAAAACTTTCACATCAGGCAGAGCCGCTGCGTCCTCCAAACCACGAATCACTTTGCCTTTGGGATATTTACCGGGATAGCCTTCCGAAGCCATAACGACACACACACTCGGACGTTCATCCCATTCCAATGGCCCAATCTCGCCGAGGCGGCGATCAACGGTTGCTTCGATAACATCGATCAAATCTGTCTTTAATCGCATCAGCAATGGCTGACATTCTGGATCACCAAACCGAACGTTGTACTCAAGGACACGCGGCCCCTGAGGTGTCAACATTAGCCCCGCGTATAGAATTCCTCGAAATGGATTTCGTGTCCGCTTCATCATATGCACTGTCGGCACCAACACGCTGGATTCAACCCACCGCAACATTTTTTCGTCGATCGACGGCGTTGGACAGTAAGCTCCCATGCCACCCGTATTGGGCCCCGCATCATTATCGTGGGCGCGTTTGTGGTCTTCGGCTGGCGGCAAAGTCAAAATGGTCTTGCCATCGGTGATCGCCAGAATGCTGGCTTCGGTACCGGACATTCGATCTTCAATGATCATTCGGTCGCCAGCCGAGCCAAACTGTTTCTGCCGCGCGATGATATCGATTGCTTCAAGTGCTTCGTCGCGCGAGGAACATACGATCGCGCCTTTTCCGGCGGCCAAACCGTCCGCCTTAACAACGACCGGCACGTCGCCAGGAGTTTCTGCATAACGCTCATTGATGAATCGTTCGGCAGTCCCGGCGTCTTTGAATTCATGAAAGTCCGCCGTCGGTACATCTGCCGAACGCAAAACGTTCTTGCAAAAGACTTTGCTCGCTTCTAGTTGCGCCGCTGATTTTGAAGGGCCGAAAACACGCATGCCTTCGCCTGTCATGGCATCAACAATTCCGTCGCAGAGTGGAACCTCTGGACCAATCACGGAAATATCGATCTCGTTTTGTTTCGCAAAACTGACCAGCGCCGGAATATCATCAGCGGCAATGTCTACGTTTTCCGCATCTCTTGCCGTACCTGCATTTCCAGGTGCTACAAAAACGCGATCGACGCGAGAACTCTGTGCGATCTTCCAAGCCAGCGCATGTTCCCGCCCGCCGCTTCCGACAACTAAAACCTTCATTTTTTCGCCAATTTAAATTGGTGAGAGAGTCTGCCCGTAATCAAGTGCAACGGTTCACAAAACGACAAATTCTACGCCGATTCGGCCAATCTGTCATCGGCCCAAATTGAACTTCTGAATTCACAACTGCAATTCTTGAAGTGAGCTACTACAATAATCGCTCAGTGAAAACCATCTAATTTAGTGAGAGCGAAGCTCCTTTTTGACTTTGCTTTCAATCTAAAGCACACAACTTTCCGGATAACACGATGACGAAAACGACAACCAAACTTACTGCCGCTTGCCTTGGTCTTACGATCGGTCTGTTGGGGCTCAACCTGCTTGAGCTCAATAGTTCGGCGAGTGCTCAAGAAGCAACGGCGTCCGAAAAACAAAAATTAGAAGCCACGGCCGAAAACGCACCTGCCGCTGTCGAAGGCGATTGGGGCTCTTTCACCGGTCAGATCATTGTGGATGGTGAGCCACCGAAAATGGATCCGCTCGCCGTTGGCAATCACGCTGATAAAGCAGTTTGTTTAGACGAGAACGGTGAAGTCCCGCTTGATGACGACATTCTCGTTGGTGAGAACGGTGGATTGAAAGACGTGCTTGTTTTCATGGTGGTGGGTCGCGGCGAAGAGCCACCCAAGGCGCATCCGGATTACCAAAAAGAACCCGCTGAATCTTTGAAGATCGACAACGTCAAATGTCGCTTTCAACCAAAGGTGCTATCGGTTCGGCCGGGGCAAAGTGTCGAACTAAAAAATAGTGACTCAGTTGGGCACAACTGCCACATCACTACGTTCAACAACGAACACAACATCAACTTGCCGCCCAACAGCAGCGTCGACCTCGTTCTTGAGAACAATGATACTTCGCCCGGCAAAGTCGTCTGCGATGTTCACCCTTGGATGGATGCCGTCATTTTTGTCAGCGAAAATCCTTATGTTGCCATCACTGATGCCGATGGCAAGTTCACGCTGAAGAACGTTCCAGCGGGTAAATTCTCATTCAAGTTCTGGCATGTCAAAACGGGCTGGCAAAAAGACCTTGTGGTTAAGGACATGGAAGTCTCGCGCCGTGGCCAAATCGATTTGAATATCGAATCGGGTAAGACTCTTGATCTTGGCAAAATGTCATTGCCAGCTAAAGCTTTCAAGTAAAAACCGAATCTGCGAAAAAAACCGGTACCTATCTCAAGCAGTACCTACCTCAAGCGGCGTCTATCTCTGGACGCCGCTTTTTCGTTTCGGCGATCGTTAACCAGGCAGTTGCCAACTAAAAGAACTTTCGTCAACCAATTGCCCAGTTGCCCAGTCCCAATGAACAAGAGACCGTGACCGATGATTCTTCCATTTACTCGCTCAAGATTACCGACGAAGGCCCTCGCTGTACTGTTACTGTTGGTCGCAGTTGCGATAAGTGGCTGCTACCAACCCGTCGTTGCTCCAGCGACCACCTACAATGAAGACGATGCGAAATTCCTCAAAGAGGAGCTGGCCAAAATCGAATGGGAATAGCAGGCCGTCACAAGTTAACACTGGCGCCTAGATTCGGTTATTAAGTTGCCCGAAAGTGCCGAAAAGGTCCGGTAATACCGATCAATTCGTGCGACAATTTGTCCTGTCGACAATCGCCGATGAACATCAAAAATATTGGGTGGAAGTCCAGTCGAAAGCCCAGTCGTTCGGCTTGGCCAATTTAGCGTTGCCAACCTTCTTCCCAGCGAGCCAACCCTGTCGGATTCTTCGTTTGATTCATCGTCTTTTATATCTTGCTCTGCTTACGCTCCCGTTGATTTTTGCGGGCTGCGAAAAGTCTCCGCCTCCTGAGTTCCGCTTGAACTCCGTCGAGCTTCTCAAACAGGAGAGACTTGCGCTCTCGGGTGGAGAGCATTTTGACGAATCTTACAAGACCGAAATCGGTACGATTCTTCATGCCATGTTTGGCACGCCCGACGCTCCCGAGTTCCCGATGTTGTTGGGGGAAGAAGATCCAGCACTCGAAATCATTAGCCTTGACAACTTAAAAATGGCGGCTGGCCCGGTCAACAGCGACAAAGATGGCAAACCGAGCGGACTATATCGTGAGCACTGCGCCCATTGCCATGGTATCACAGGCTGCGGTGCTGGCCCAACCGCTGCGTTCTTGAATCCTTACCCACGTGATTTTCGGCTGGGCAAATTCAAATTCAAATCAACACCTTTGAGCCAGCCACCCACGGATCACGATCTAGAAACGATTTTGGTCAACGGCATTCCCGGAACCGCGATGCCATCGTTTCGAACATTGCCAGAAGAAGAAATTGACGCGCTGGTAGACTACGTCAAATATTTGACAATGCGAGGACAGCTTGAGCGGTTGCTGATGTCAGAAATTAGCAGCCTCGACGGTGAACCCATCGTTGATCTTGACCTTGTTCGTCCCAATGCTGATGGTGCTGAAGCCGCCGACGAGGATCTGGAGGAGTTTGAAGAACAGGCTTACACGATTTTCAGTGAAGGCATGATGGATCGTATCATCTATCGCTGGAGTAATCGAGAACGAAAAGTCACCAAGATTCCGGCTGCGCCTGCCAATGCCGATCCAGCACATGTTGACCACGTCGATCTGGTTAATGCTGGCCGTGAGTTGTTTTTCAATAAAGGCAATTGCATGCAGTGCCATGGCGCAACGGGAATGGGCGATGGTCAAACGAACAGTTACGACGATTGGACCAGTGACTGGGTCAATGGAATTGATCTCAATGACGACGCAGTACTGAACCAGTTCATTGCCGCTGGTGCTTTACCGCCCCGAAACATTCGCCCTCGCAATTTGCACATCCCGGTTTTCCGGGGCGGTAGTCATCCCAACGACGTCTACTTGCGACTGGCCAACGGAATCGAAGGAACCCCGATGCCTTCATCGGCGGCGCTCACCTCTGATGAAATTTGGGCCATCGTCGCCTATGTCAAAGCACTGCCTTACGAAACGCCTGCGGTTCCAGCGACGCACAAGAAAGAGAATACTCAAAGCATTGCGAAGTAACAGACGGACGGGTCGGCGAACCGGCAGGCTGGCTGATCGACGGCCAATTCTACGACTCGGTCGCTTTGATTTTCAAACTGCATTTCACCTTTCAATCAACTACCAACACCTACTTCATGAATCGTTTCTGGAGCATCTTGTTCTTCCTTGTTCCCATTCTGGGGATCGCCTCATTCATGATGGCGGGATTGAAGATTGCGCCTCTGGAAAATGCTTCATTGCCCGGCTCGCTCAGTGAAGCTGGCGACACAATTGATCAGCTATTCAATGGCATTCATTATTTGGCCGCCTTTATTCTGCTGGGGACTGGATTAGCAATTGGTTTTGCGATCTGGAAGTTCGACCACCGTCGCAACCCGAACTCCAAAGCCGCCTACTTCCATCACAACACAAAACTGGAAATTATCTGGACGATCATTCCCGCCTTCATTCTCGTGTTTCTGGCCTTTTGGCAAATGAAGTCATGGGAAGAAAACAAAATGAATCGCCCCACGATGAATGTCGCTGGAAAGGCAGTCGCCCGCCCTCCCCTGCTGATGGTGAAAGCGAAACAATTCGGGTGGGAATTTCATTACGCGGGTGTCGATGGAATTGTTGAAACGCGAGACGACCTCTACATCGAAAACCTGATGGTGGTTCCCGCTGGATCGGACGTTGTGATCCAGCTAGAGAGCCGTGACGTGATTCATAGCTTTTACGTACCCGAGTTACGATTGAAGCAAGACATCGTTCCGGGCATGACTCAGTTCGCGTGGTTCAACGCGAAAAAAGAAGGCGACATCGAAATCTACTGCACCGAGCTATGCGGTTGGGGGCATTACAAAATGAAAGCCGACTTAAAGATCGTTTCGCCCACAGAGTTTGCAACATGGCTGGCTGAATTGACGGACAAAAATGAGCCGACGTACGCACCCGAGCAACTAGCCGAGAGGTCTGCAGACAAGTAAATGACCACGCAAACAAACCAGCATCGCGAAGGAACACACAGTGGGAGCCCACAAGGGAATCCTGTCTGGCGGTTCTTCAGCACATATGTGTTTGCCACGGATCACAAGATCATTGGTTTGCAGTTTCTGTTCTCGTCGCTGATCTGGTTTTTTGTCGGCGGCATGTTGGCAATGGCGGTTCGCTGGCAATTGGCTTGGCCTTGGTCGGACATGCCGATTTTTGGCAACATGCTGTTTGCTGAATCCGGCGGTCAGATTTCGCCTGAGTTTTACACGATGCTGTTCACGATGCACGCGACCATCATGATCTTCTTCGTAATCATCCCAATTCTTGCGGGTGCGTTTGGCAACTACTTGATTCCGCTGATGATCGGCGCCGAAGACATGGCATTCCCAAAACTGAACATGCTCAGCTACTGGTTCATGTGGCCCGCGTTTGGCTGCATGATCCTCAGCTTTTTCATGCCCGGCTATGGAGCAAGTTCTGGTTGGACATCGTATCCGCCGCTCAGTGTGCTTGTCGGTTCGTCGCCTGGAAGTGGCGATGCACAAACGTTGTGGGTGGTCGGTCTAATATTCGTTGGCATCTCATCGATGATGGGGTCGATTAATTACATGACCACGATCATCCAAATGCGGGCTCCGGGCATGACGATGTTTCGCTTGCCGATGACGATCTGGGGAATGTTCATCACCGCGATCATGCAAGCTTTCGCGTTGCCGGTTTTAACGGCCGCTTTGCTGATGCAGCTTTCGGATCGCGTCCTACAGACAGGTTTTTTCTTGCCTGAGAACATCGCGGCCAACAACGAACTGGCAGTAAGTGGGGGCGGACAAGTTCTGCTGTGGCAACACCTATTTTGGTTCTATTCCCATCCTGCGGTTTACATCATGATCCTGCCGGCGATGGGCATGGTCTCGGACATGATCTCATGCTTTTCCAGGAAGCCGCTTTTTGGATACAAGCCAATGGTTTACTCCATCACGTCGATCGCTGGCTTGGGATTCATCGTCTGGGGTCACCACATGTTCATCTCTGGCATGAATCACACGCTTGCCATGTCATTTATGGTTTCAACAATGCTGATCGCGCTGCCCAGTGGCGTCAAAGTCTTCAACTGGATCGGAACTCTATGGGGCGGTCGACTCCACCTGACGACTCCCATGCTATTTAGTATTGGCTTCGTCTCCATGTTCGTGATTGGCGGGCTCTCGGGTATTGTCATGTCGGCTCCACCAGTCGATATCGTTGTTCACGACACGTATTACATCGTGGCTCACCTCCACTACGTGCTGTTTGGAGCGAGCGTACTGGGCGTGTTCGGAGCGATCTATTTTTGGTATCCCAAAATGTTCGGCCGCATGATGAGCGAAAGAATGGGGAAGCTGCACTTTTTGCTGACGTTCATCTTTCTCAACGGGACTTTTTTCCCAATGCACTTTCTCAGCCGCATGCCGCGCCGGATTGCTGACCCATCCATTTACGATGGTCTGAAAGATTTGCTGGCGTTGAATCAGTTCATGACCATCTGCGCTTTTCTCATGGCCGCTGCTCAACTCATTTTCGTCGCCAACTTTTTCGGTAGCTTGCTCTTCGGAAAGAAGGCCGGCCGGAATCCCTGGAACGCCAATACGCTTGAGTGGTCAGCCCCAAGCCCACCCGGACATGGCAACTTTGATTTCCAGCCCGTCGTGATCCGAGGGCCATATGAATACAGCCATCCAGATGCGTATGCCGACTTCCAACCGCAATTTGAAAACGCACCCGACGCAAGTATCGCTTAAGACGCAAGTATCGCTTAAGACCACACAAGCAAAAAGCAATCACACTCGGACAAGCACTTTCTAAATCTCACTTTTTTTATTCTCAAACATGCAACCTCAAACGACACAACAAAAACTTCCCAGCCGTTGGCCGCACCGCGTTGCCGTTGCGTTGGCGATGGTTGTCTTCCCATTAATTTGGGTTGGTGGATTGGTGACGACCTACGATGCAGGAATGGCAGTGCCCGATTGGCCGGGCACCTATGGTTACAACATGTTTCTGTATCCGATTGAGACATGGCTATTTGGGCCGTTTGATTTACTTGTTGAACACGGACACCGTTTGCTTGGCTCTTTAGCTGGCTTGATCGCGATCGTTCTTGTCGTTGTTACGTTTCGAAAAGAACAAAGGCGCTCGGTTCGTTGGATGTCCGTGGGATTACTTTGCCTAGTCATTGCCCAAGGATTACTTGGCGGGATGCGAGTCTTGATGGACGCCCGAACCTTGGCGAAAATCCATGGCTGCGTCGGCCCCGCTTTCTTTGCCAGCGTGGTTGGTTTCTGCGTGCTTACCTCTCGCTGGTGGTGGAACAACAAATCGCAAAACTCAGAGCAGCGAGCAACTAGCTCGTTAACGACTTTTGCCATCCTTATGTTTTCCGTTAGTTTTGCCCAATTGATTTTAGGGGCGTTGCTTCGCCATATTTCTGTAGCTGCATTGCCAACCCAATACAAATCTCTGGTCGTCTTTCACATTTGCACCGCGATATTGCTGGTCGGCGGTACAGCCTTTCAATGGCTGCGAACCCGCCTCCCGGCATACAAGAGCACCGGTGTACGAGGATCCATTAGCGTCTTACTGTTGTTAATTGGCGTCCAATTTTCGCTCGGAATCGGCACTTGGATCGTCAAATTCGGCTGGCCCGTTTGGTTCGAAGACCTCCCATTCGCCGCTACTTTCGTCGTTGGCGAAAAAACTTTCCTACAAATGAATTTGATCACTGCTCATGTTGCGGTCGGATCGTTAATATTGGCGTTTTGGGTCATCCATTTTCTTCGCTGTCACCGTGCGATCGGAGCCAGTGGCCTGCTCGGCAGTAAATCAAATAAAAACACAACCAGCAACTCGATCGCGAATTCGCCGGAACCATTAACCACTGGCTGATCCGACAAGATCGCATCCAGCCATTAAAATTTCAGAAGACTAGTTACCATGACAACGCTAACCGAAAATTCCGACCTCAAGTTGGCAAACCCATCATCAAGCCAACTGCTTACAGATGCTTCGAAGAACTCCCGGCTGAGCGCCTATGTTGAGCTGACCAAGATGCGCATCTCAGTCATGGTACTGGTGACGTTCGCCGTCGCTGCATTGCTGGCCGCTCACGCGACTGGGACTCCGATCTCAATGCTACAATTTTGCGGAGCACTCGTGGGAATGTTATTGATTGCGGCCAGTGGCAATGCAACCAACATGTACATCGAGCGTTACACAGATTTCTTGATGCCTCGAACCGCCCAACGACCTTTGCCGGCAAAAAAACTTTCGGCCCCCGAAGTCGCCACCTTTGCTGCGATCACCTTCAGCGTTGGAGCTGTCGTGCTCCTGCAATTGGTCAACTGGCAAACAGCCGCTTGCGGCGTTGCCAACTGGATCTTGTACTCGTTCATTTACACTCCGCTGAAGCGGAAGCATTGGTCGAACACCGAAGTCGGCGCGGTCGCTGGAGCCATGCCGATTCTAATGGGCTCACTGGCGATGACTGAGTCGGTCGGCCTGATCGGATGGTCATTTTTCGCCGTCTTGTTCTTTTGGCAGTTTCCTCACTTCATGGCGATCGCCTGGAAATACCGAGAGCAGTACCGCGCTGGCGGATTGCAAATGTTGACCGTCACAGAACCGACTGGCAAAGCGGCTGGACGAAAAGCAATCTTCACCGCCGTCCTGTTGATCGCCTCAAGCCTGCTCCCTGTCCTTTGCGTTCGTACTGGGGTTCATGCTGGCTTCCTGGTTGTCTTTGCTTTGGTACTGGGCGGCTACTACTTGAAAGCGTCTATCCGATTCAACAACGACCGCAACGACCAAACGGCCAAACGTTTGCTTCGCGTATCACTGCTCTACTTACCGCTTTATATGCTGACTTTGATCATTGCCTGTTTGACTTAACACCATCGGAATTGGCAATTAGCCGCCACTTCTAAAGGTAGGCTAATCCAAGACATTCAACCAAAGATTAAACGCGATTCCTGATGAACCCCGCTGAACCGCACAACTCAGAGTCTCACCAACACGCCCATGTTTCGTTGCAATATGAACCAGCGGTTCCGGTATCTCGCGGTAAGTTAGCGATCTGGCTATTCCTGTCGACAGAAATCATGTTCTTTACAGGCTTGATTGGAACCTACATTGTTTTGCGATTCGGTGTCCCGGCAGGCAGTTGGCCTTCTCCGACAAGCGTCGGTGTCGTCGAGTGGATCGGCGCGCTCAACACCTTCGTTCTGATTTGCTCGAGTGCCACCATCGTTTTGGCCATGGAAGCCGCCCGCTCAAACGCGGCTCAATCGGCAAGCAAATGGTTGGCGTTGACGTTGCTGTTGGGCACCGTCTTCTTGGGAATCAAGGGTTACGAGTACCAGTCGAAGTTCAGCCACGGAATTCACCCAAATTTTCCACGCAGCCTGCTCTATGACCGTCCGGACTTAAGTTACGTTGCCGGCCTTCAGGCCAATTTGACTGAACAAATTAACACGCTCGAAGCAGCCAAGACGCACGACGGCACCAAACTTGCCGCAGCGGATAACCCAAGCCACTCTTTTCGCCAACCGACAACGCCGAGCTCAACCGAGCAACAACTCATTGGCGGATCGCGATCAAACCACCGCACCAATGTTGTTTTTGAACAACACCATGACTACCTGGAAACATTACAGCTAGTGCAGACTGGCCTGGTGACATGGACGGCCCGAAAAGTTGGCCAGACCGAAGACCCAATGATGAAGCGGTTGGCAATCGCCAGCCTGGCTCATCAAATTTATCCACTCCAAGAAGACCCCAAAGTCGACAAGTATCTTGCCGATGAAAAGAATGAAATCGAGTCGGTGCTAGGTTCTTTGCGACCTCAATTGGTGGAACTCAAAAAGAGTGTCGCCGAAGTCCAAGCCAAAATCGATGAACTCAAACAAGCCGCCAATTCCGACGAAACCAAAAAAGAACTGGTTGCCCGCACCCAGGAAATCGGCAGCCTGACGAAAAAGGCGACCGAACTAATAGACGAAATCAAACCATGCGAGGCTCGGCTACAGGCACTGGCTTCGCTTGATTCTGAAGCCGGAATCAACAAGCAACATCACTTAAAATTGCCTATGGTGATTCCCAGCGGAAACACTTGGGCGAACACTTACTTTTTACTGACCGGCTTTCACGCGCTGCATGTAATTGGCGGTCTAATCGCTTTTGTGATTCTGCTGCCTTTGCGACTGGATAGTAAGCGGGCAGGCGTACTTGAAAATGTTGGACTGTATTGGCACTTCGTTGATATCGTTTGGATTTTTCTGTTTCCACTGATCTACTTGTTTTAGTTCTTCGACATGCATTCTGATTCAGATAATTCGACCGCAAACGCCCGACACCACAAGAGTAATGTGCGCGTGTTTATAATCGTTTTCATCATGTTGATAGGGCTCACGGCACTTTCGTTTTGGATTGCCAATTCGCAGCTCATGGACAATCGCCCGTTGGCCTGGGGAGCAATGCTGGCGGTCTGCGTTGCCAAAGCCATGTTGGTGGTGATGTTTTTCATGCACCTCTGGTGGGAGCGAGCCTGGAAGTACGTTCTGACAATTCCGGCCCTAATTATGGGTTGCCTATTAGTGATGCTTCTCGTGCCTGACGTCGCGATGAGAACCGAAACTTATTCTCAGCAGCGGCAGACCAATGCTGCCGAAGCTCAAACCGCCGAAACAGCTCCGCTCGTGCCGTCAACAAACTAACCTAACCGCCGCGACTCCCCTGCCCCCCGTATCGAGTTCTTGTGATCGCATTTCAGACAGTCGCGCTCTTGATTAGGCGTCCGGATACGAAGGCGGGTTTGAGCTTAATCTCAATTCACGTTTAATCACCAACTCGACCACTACAGAACTATTTTAGGATTCCATCATGCGAAAAATTGTCCCGATCGCTCTATGGTTGATGGTGATATGTTTCGTCGTCGCTCTGGTCTATATGCGTGGAAGTATTTCAGATTCGCTACGTAGCGGCGTTAGCGGTCAATCTTCCGACCAAACCGCCAGCGACGATCCGCCCGGAGCGGCGTTTGTGGATGTTCCGTGGAAGCATCTTCCGGATGTCGAGCGATTTCAATTCCTTGACCAAAATGGCGAGCAATACGATTCCGCAAATCTGACGGGTAGGCCTTACCTCGTGAGTTTTTTCTTCGCCAGTTGTCCGAGCTTTTGCCGCGATTTAAACAAACGACTTGACCGGCTCAACGAACAGCTTCGCAAAGAAGACATTGCTTTCGTCAGCATTTCGGTGGATCCGAAAAATGACACGCCAGAAGTACTCAATCGCTACGCGGCCGATTTCAACGCCACGCCAGATCGGTGGGCGTTTTTGACCGATCAAGAATACAAAATCAAACAGCTTGGCGAGCAGGTTTTCCAAGTCGTGGTCGACAAAGACACGCATACGGACAACATTCTGTTGGTCGACAAATGGGGCCGCTATCGAGACCGGTTCAAGTGGGACGATCCTTATGACATGAAGCGGCTGGTTAAGGTAGTCAAAGACGTCGCGGCCGAGCAAGACCCACCGCTTGATCAGACCATTCACACGCGAAACGTATTGGCCGGCTATGAACAACCGGATTTAAACTTGGTCCCCTGGGTTCGAGAATTCCATTTGACAGAACGCAGCGGTAATAAATTCTTCTCGCGGGACTTAACAGGAGAGGTCTGGATTGCCAATTTCTTTTTCTCGACCTGCCCGGGCATTTGTAAGGAACAAAACACCTACATCAGGAACTTGCGACAAAGACTGGGCGATCAGTTACCGCAAATCGTCAGCATCACGACCGATCCTTCGACTGACACACCCGAAGTACTTCGCGAGTATGCTGCCAAATTTGATGCGGACGATCGGTGGAAATTTTGCACTGGTCAATCTCTTTTGATCAAGCGAATTAGCAGCGAGTTCTTTCATGCTCACGCAAGCGACAACCACCACTCCTCGCTGCTGTTCGTGATGGATCGCTGGGGAAAACGACGTGGCAGTTTTGACTGGCAAAATGCCGAAGAAGAAATCGCGATGCTGAAATTGATCGACGAACTGAAGCTTGAGACGCGACCGCAAATTCCAGTTGACGAAAATGATCACTCGGAGGATGAAGTTCAATGAGCCTTCAAGAAACACTTTCGTCACCGCCAAATTTGAAGTTGGGTAAACAACTCAAAATCGCGACGTGGATCGTCTCTGCCATTGTGTTGGCACTCGTCGTTGTCATGCGCGAGGTCAAGATCCCTTTACCAGATGGGATGAGTATGGGCTTTTTGCCGCCGATTTATTCCACCATCAACGGGTTGGCGGCGATACTCCTGATTCTTGCACTGGTGATGATCAAACGTGGCAATGTGAAACTGCACGTTCTGGCAATCAATTCAGCGATGGTTTGCTCGCTGTTGTTCCTTGGTTGCTATGTGGTCTACCACTTCACGACCGACGCGACCAAATTTGGAGGCGAGGGAGCGATTAAGGTCGTTTATCTACTGCTCTTGATCAGCCATATTGTCTTGGCGGCGGCTAGCTTGCCATTTATCCTGCTAACATGGAGTTACGGATTTACCAATCAATTCGACAAGCATCGCAAGATGGCGAAATTCGTTTTTCCGGTTTGGCTATATGTCGCGGTGTCGGGACCGATCTGCTACTTAATGCTACGTCCTTACTATTAGTGGTTCGTCAATGCTGAGTTGACAATTCTTGTTGGTGCCATGCCCTCGCTTGCGTGGGCATGCTTAACTAGGCGTCTATTTCTTGCTTTGTAAACTTGTCCAAAACCAATGCACTTCAAACCCCCTATTGTTATCACTCTGCTGCTCCTGTTTGGCTGCCAACTGATTTGCGCGGACTCGGTGCAGGCTTGCCCCACATGCAAAGACGGGTTGGCCAACGGCACCGCGTTCGGATACGCGTTCAGCATCCTGTTGATGATGGGAATGCCGTTTGCCATCTTCAGCTTCTGGGCGGTGACGATTGTTCGCTTGCGAGCCAAAGCTGCCTCGATGAGTGACTCCGATTGGCAGACGATTCAGAGTTCTTAGTCGCGTTCTGCTCGGCGATGATGTTTCGTTCCGATGCAGGACATGCTATTGCATGCAAATCTTTCGGTGGTCATGCAATGACGTGACCTGCGGCATTCCAAGACCTAAATCATGACCAACCTAAAACGCAATTGTGGCTTTAGACCAGCCATCTCGTAATCACATCGGACGCCTCGTCAAATTTTGACGAATAGAAGTGGCTGGCGTCTTCGATCGTTTCAATCGTTAGCGTATTCCAACCGCGTTTCAATTCCTCCAACTCTTCGGCAACCCCGGCGAAAGCTAAATTGTCTGACAGCTCGAGTCCGCCAAACATCAACAGTGTCGGAATGTTGACTTTGCCAACGAACTTCATCCAATTGAATTTCTCCTCTGGCCCGTACTTATCGACATAGCATTTGGGGGTCATCCAAGTTGGAAAGGGGAACTTCACTTGGATCGGATCATCACCTCGGCCTTCAGCGATCAATGATTCACTTCGCGCGAACGTTTCGCGAAACGGTTCGCCATCAGGGTGATCAATCAAGGAGCTGTAGCTCAACCGCGTTGCCGACAGTCCCACCATGGATCGAACTTTCGGATGCGGTTCATGGGCCGTCGCGTAAAGCGACTTGATGGCTCCCAACGAGTGGCCAAAGAACATCACATTTCCAAATCCGCGATCCACCAGAAAATCAGCCCACGCGTTTAAGTCAAAACGACAATGATCAACATCCTCGAAGGCAGCTCCGACCGACTGAGCCCGCCCGGCCCAAGGAGTCGTGTTGACCATTTCGTGGCCACGCGTATTGACGATGACAACACTGACCCCCAACTCCTTGAGCGTTTCCGCGAAGTGGAACATCAACCGCGAAGAATAGAAATTTCCCCCTAAGCCATGAATCATCACCGCAGCATCAATGGAGCCTTTTTCAGCGGAAACCATCTGTCGTTTTTCAGAGCGACAAAAGAGACCGTGAAGTCGCAGATGGTCTTTGGTAGTTACCGTTACAATTTCGCCGTGCATGTCTGCCAAAACTCTTCAATAACTGTGTGTTGAAAACCGGATCGCTACAACTTGCCCCTAAATCAAGGCGAAAAAAAAGCCTTGGCTATTCAAAACCAAGGCATTATTTTTATCCGAAGCAGCGATCAGGGCTGCTGGTTGGGATTCATACTCAACTGAGAGAGAAGTTGAAGCACACCATTCAGGTGAGCCAAACGTGGACCGTAGCGATCGACGAATTCGTTCAATACGAAATCGCTGTCTAGCATGTCTTCGTAGTTGTCATTGACGTCAACGGTCAAGCCTTGCAGAAACTCTGTTTGAACTTGCGAAAGTGCTTCAGCAGCAGCGCGACAACGTCGGGCCAACAATGGATTTGCGTCTTTCCATTGATTCAGCTCGGAAGCTCGCTGGCGTTGAGCAGCACCCATCTGATCTAGCATCTCTTCTAGCAGTTCATTCTGACGGTCTTGGCCAAGAACGAGTTGGTGCATCAAGGCAACCATTTCACTCTGCCCAGAATTGTCTTGTTCAACCACTGGTTCGCTAGCACCTTGAGCCACGTCAATGTGAAAGATAGGCGAAATGTCTTGCGACTCGTTAGTCATTATGAATACCCCGACGTGGTTTTTAATTAGAACACCCTTAGTATAAACCGCGCGACAGCAAGTGTCGAGCGATTGCTTGCTTAATCATCAGTTTGAATAAAAAGCTGAAGCTAAAAAGCGGACTCATCCTTACAGCTTTTCATACGAGATTTTGACCTGCTCTGTTGTGCCGTTAATACCGTTTGGATCAAACCAAATACCGGAAGTTAGCGATCTAAAGTCCGATTTCGCCCGTCACCGATGAGTCAAAATACGTTTCACAGATAAGCATTACCAATGTTACGAGCGAAAGAACATTTCGTTCGTTTTCATTGTTGACAAACAAGTGGCTTTAACTCCGTGATTGACCCCACTGAATTCGAACATCGTTTTTGATGTCGAGCCGGCACACTCAGGACCTACTGCTTTGAACAAGCCGCACCGAAATTTGCCTACCACGTTTGGTTTCATTTCCGTTCAGGAAATCGAAGGACTCGGACATTGTGGAGGCCTGCTCATCGTTTCGCAGATTGGACGGCCGTTGGAGTTTCATTGCTCCGCACCTATCGCCAACAACCGAGCCCAACGAATCCTCTATGGCGACACGTACGACAGCTTTCTGCTCTGTGAACAGATCGGGCTGTCATTGATTGACAAAGCCAAAGCCAAACCACAAATCTTCATCGCCAACTGTGGCGAGCTGTTAGACCTCAACGATCTACTGCCGACTCCCGTTGTCGTTCTGGAAAATGACACGAACAAAGACTTCTTTCAGCCAAGACTTACTTCGTCTGACATTCAGCCTGCTAAACGACTTGGCAGTTTTGATTTTTCTGGCCAAACCATCTGGTGCAACAGCAATGATCCACACGACATTCGCTCGTACCAAGAAGTTGTCAACACGTTTACTCAAACGCTAACGCTCGATGAACCTTTTGAACGGATTGAAAAGGCGATCGACGAGGCACAAGCCGTTGCACCTGGAAAATAGTTTCCCATCGGGCTCTGATTTCAACCCGCAAATTGAGCTGTCTGTTCTTCGCCCCTGGCAACACGCGGCTCCCAAACGACACAAAACGAGAATACGGACCGAGATTCGATGGATCGAACCTGGCACGATTTAGACTGGCAGTCTTTTCTAGAGACAGCACCGGTAGAGCTTTCTTCTTGGCATGCCGAGGAAAGATCTCCGACCGACGTATTCTCAGTCTCGTTTCGCAAGCCGAGTGTTAAAACGACCAGCTATTTCTTCTCGGACATCGGGTTAGACGAAAAAACTCAAGCTTTGTCGGATCCTAAACTTGCTGCGTCCAAGCCAACCGACGTCTCTACACCTCCTGAAGTTGAAGGAAGTCAATCCTCACGCGAAGCATCTGAGACTCCAGCCGATCGAATTCGCATCGCGCCTCCAACCGATGTGATCAAGCTGGAAGATCGGCTTTTCTATATGCTTCAGCCGCCACTCGAATCGTTGCTGGACGGCACGACGATGGAGTTTCCGTTTGAGCCTTTCCCTTTTCAGTATGCAGGCGTCGCATTTTTATTCCCGCGTTACAACGCAATCCTAGCGGACGAAATGGGCCTTGGAAAAACGATGCAGTGCATCACAACCATCCGGATGCTGCTGCGAACAGGACATGTCAAAAACGTCCTGTTGATTTGCCCCAAGCCATTGGTTACCAACTGGCAGCGTGAATTCGAAACGTGGGCTCCTGAAATTACGGTCGCGGCGATCAGCGGGAATCAGCAACAACGGGCTTGGCACTGGCGATCCAATCCGGCGATGGTGAAAGTCGCCAACTACGAACTGCTAACGCGCGATGAAAAAATCGTCACTGATCCGGAAATGGACTGGGATCTGGTGGTTCTTGACGAAGCCCAACGGGTCAAAAACAAATCCAATGCAACCAGCTTGGTTGCCCAAGACATTCCACGGAAACGAAGCTGGGCACTGACCGGCACGCCAATTGAAAATGGCATCGAAGATTTGGTTGGCATTTGTCAGTTTGTCAAACCGGGCACGGTACAGCTTGGCATGACGGCCAGAGAAGTAAAAGGCCGAGTCAGCGACCTGATTCTTCGGCGCACCAAAGACTTGGTCATGAAAGACATGCCACCCCGATTGATGCGTGACGCCGAGCTTGATCTTTCTGGTGATCAATGGGCGACTTACCAAAGTGCCGAAAACGATGGCGTTATCCGACTTGATGAAATGGGAGATGAGTTGACCATCAAGCACGTATTCGAATTAGTGCTTCGATTGAAACAAATTTGCAATTTCGACCCAGTGACCGGCAGCAGTAGCAAAATGGATCGCTTACAAGCCGACATGGAAGAGGTTGCCGCCAGTGGTCAGAAAGCGATTGTGTTCAGCCAATGGGTTGACGCAATCGAGGGAATTGCTGAACGAATTCCCAAATTCAATCCACTTCAATATCATGGCCGAATTCCATCGAAACAACGTGACCCGATTCTGAAAGAGTTCAAAGAGAATCCGGACCGCCACATTCTGCTAATGAGCTACGGTGCAGGCAGCGTTGGATTGAATCTGCAATTCTGTCGCTATGTATTTCTGTTTGATCGTTGGTGGAATCCAGCTATCGAAGACCAGGCAATCAATCGGGCTCACCGAATTGGTGCCGCTGGCAGTGTTACGATCACACGCATGATCATGGCCGGAACCATTGAACAAAGAATTCATGACATTTTGGAAGCCAAACGTGAACTGTTTCGTGCGATACTCTCGGACGATCAGGAACCCAGTAAGCGCGGATTAACAAAAGATGAGATCTTCGGACTGTTCAATCTTCGGACTCCTCACGGTAAAATTACTCCGGTCTCCGAAAAGCCAAACAACGGCCGCGCGGCGGCGTAGTTACTGACGCCAGACTTCTTGGTTCGAGACTTGCCCTTGATCCGATCTTCGCTACCTATCATTCGTCATCCATGCCTGCCCCGAAAAAAACAAATTCGCCTCGCCACAATTGGTACCCGCCGTGGGCGCCTCGATTCTGGAATGGAATGCGAGTCGGGGATTTGTATTCGATGCTGCAAGAAAACCGGTTTCAGATCGCTCCGTCTCGATTACCGATGACGGCGATGGTTAGCGGTTGCGCGGTGATGAACTCAATCCTCAGCGCCACGCAGTCGCTGGCTTACGGCAGCCAAATCCAAAAAACTGAGCTGACAGAACCGCCGGTCTTTGTCATCGGTCATTGGCGATCTGGCACAACGTTGGTTCATGAACTACTGGCCCTCGACCAGCGGCTTGCGTTCCCATCCAATTTTGATGCGTTCATCCCCAACCACCTCCTCCTCTCCAGATACATCTTCTATCCCGTCGTCAAAATGCTGATGCCTTCGAAGCGTCCAATGGACAACATGTCGATGGGAGTGGCTTCTCCACAGGAAGATGATTTTGCGCTTTGTGCTTACGGGGCACCGACGCCTTACCGACGGATCGCATTTCCGAATCGCCCCAATCGCGACCACATGTTGCTTGACCCTGCCAACGCGAGCCCAACACAACTGGCTGATCTCAAAAGTGCGATGCAAACGTTTTTGAAGACGTTGACCGTTCGCTACCAATCACGGTTGGCTTTAAAATCTCCGCCGCACACCGGTCGAATCGCTCAATTAGCGAAGTGGTTTCCGGGAGCCAAGTTCGTCCATGTCTCAAGGCATCCATACAAGCTTGTCCCATCGACAATGCGGCTGTGGAAATTGCTGGACAAACTCCAAGGCTTCCAACTTCCCAAATACGACGATGCCTTCTTGAAGAATTACATCTTTGAATGCCAAGACCTGATGTACTCGTCTTATTTCGAACAACGGGCAGGCATTCCTTCGGATCAGCTTATTGAAATCAGGTTCGAAGACCTCATCGCCGAACCGACGCAGGTGATGCAAGGCGTTTATGACCAGCTTGGACTGGGTGGGTTTGATGGTGTCCAGCCGCGGATCGGCGAATACTTCCAGCAAAAGAAGGATCACCAAACGAACCCTTTCGAGCTGGATGAGTCATTGCAACTCGAAATTGATTCTCACTGGCCGTTGTACATGAAAACGTTTGGCTATTCACCGGACGACTAGTCCACAGCAAGTTCCATTTCTATCGGACACACCCACTCAAACGCGATAGATGGTGCGTTGCTGTTCTTTTCGCTGTGCGGCGACATGCGGATCCCCGTTTTGACTGCGAACCTCGTCTCGCAGTTCTTGATCCGACATTTGAATACGTTTTTGAAAGCTCAAATACTTCAATCCGTAATCCAGCGTCGACGCCAACAACAGCAATGCGGCGACATGCGAACAAACCTGCAGCACCAGGTAGAACATTTGCTGAATCATTTGATCCGCTGGATACATACCCAGTTCGAAAAACTGCTCCCGGCTGCACCAACAACTTGTTGCTGCCACCACGACCGCCAAAATCGTTTTGGGGAGCCCTACGAAAGGGAACGCAAGCGAGCCCAATGAAAACAATCGCTTTGACCAATGAGTGGAAGCCAGTCGCGCCGGATCGGGAGCCGCTTTATTGACCAAAAAAGTCGGGCCAGACTGAATCCAGTGGGAAGCAAACCCCACCAACATGAATAGCACAAGCAACGGAACGATCACGCCCAGCGAAGAGAAAATCAGCCTACTCAGCATGCCCGTAATGTCAGAAGGCTGAGCGCTCGTAAGCGTTTCATGATTGGACCAAATTTGGGTCGTTGAACTTTGCATCCAGTTTCCAATTTGACCAAACAGCAAGTAGGCAACCAGTAGAACGCCGATCATTTGGACTGCCGCTGACAGCTCATAACTCTTCGCGAAATCGCCTTCCCGACGAGCCCGCTCGCGACGCGCCGGAGAAGCCGCGTGGATCTGGTCTCCGCTGGATTCGCTCATCGCACCTCCAATGGACTAACTTGAAATGAATCGATTTGAGATGGATTGATTTGAATTTGGCCGACGACTTCAGACTGGCTTTCGACGTACAAGCCTTGCAGTGTCGACTGAATCATGACGACGACTTCGCCAAGGTCATCCACGAAAAGCCAAACACTTCCACCAAGCGTCAAGAAAACTGCCAAGAACAACACGAACTGGTTCGAATTGAGCCCAATACCCAGCATGTTCATCTGTGGATAAGTTCGACTGATCAATGCCATCACGATTGTCGAAATCAGCAGCGCAGCTACGGCAGGACCAACACCTCGAAGCGTCAACAAGAAACTCTGCTGCAGCAGTCCCGTCAACAATGCAATAATTCCGGTCGATTCAAGACTGGCTCCCAGCGGTAAATGAATACAGGTTTCCAGCATGGAACTGACGACCAACTCCGGGCCGCCAATCAAAGCGAAGGCGGCCAAAGAAATCATCCCGAACAGTTGACCGACTGGCGACACGCCCGCTCCGGATTCAATGTCAATTTGGCTTGGCCATTGAATACCCGCAAGTTGTCCCAGCACACTGCCAGCCGCTTGAGCTGCCGCAAACATGATAGCCACTCCCAACCCCAGCATGATTCCGATCACAACTTCCGACAGAACGGCTGTCATTATCTGCCCCGGCTCAGTCGGCACGACGTTGTGAGCTGTTGCCAATGGCATCGCAGCGGTTGCAATGATGCCAGCAATTAAGACACGAAATTTTAGCGGGATCGTCCGGCTGCCAAGTATCGGTGCGGTCATAACGACGCACAACACTCGGGTCATGACCAACAGAAAGACAATCGGAAGCTGCATCGGCCTTATCCACCAATATTGGTTTTAGGGCTTCGCATTACTTTCGCACGCGGCAACGTGAATGGTTCGCTGGTATCAGTATGTTGATCAAATTGATGCTTGCGATCGGTGGTGGGTAGTTGAAAAACCGACGAACGATTTTCTGCACCAGTCTTTGGCTGAACAGGAAACCCAGGCAAACCGTTCGATCGATCAGCGACTCGCAAAAGCGGTGGCTGTGCCGACGTCTGTGTTGGCGGAGAAGCAGGAGCAAACGAGTGAAAATGCGTCATCGGTTTGGAAAGTGCTTCACTGCTAAAGTCGACCAACTTTTCACTTAGCCACGGCAAGCAAAGCCCAAGCACCACCAATGTACCAAGTAGCTTCGGAACAAATGAAACCGTCTGATCCTGCACCTGAGTCATGGCTTGAAGCACACCGGTCAGCAAGCCAATAATCAAACTTGCCAACAAAATCGGCCCGCCAACCATAAAGCAGGCTCTGATGGCTTCGCGTCCCAGATCAATTGCGTCTTGTGGATTCATCGTGCCTTCGTTTCATTCTAAATCGCCGCCTTCAGGGGGGCGCCCGTCATCATCAATTTCGTATCGCACAACGTCAGAAGGCTGAAAAACTTTGTAAGAGCATCCCGATCACCAGATTCCATCCATCCACCATCACGAACAAAATCAACTTCAATGGGAAGCTCACCATGTTGGGCGGTAGCATCAACATCCCCATCGAGACCGTCACTGAAGAGACAACCAAGTCGAGTACTAAGAACGGCAAGAACACTTGAAAGCCCAGTAGAAACGCGACCTTCAATTCGCTGATCATGAACGACGGCAATAAGACATTCAGTGGAACATCAGAAATTTCAGTCGGACGAGTTTCGGCAGTATCGGGCAGATATCGGTAGAAGACATCAATCGATTCTGTATTGTCGGCGAGTTGTATCTGCTTGATCATGAAGTTTCGAACCGGCACGACGCCACGCTCCCAAGCCTCTTCCCAACTGATCGATTGTTCAGAATCGGTGTAAGGATCAATCGCTGTCTTCTTAACTTCCGTCCATACTGGCGTCATGATCAGGAAGGTCAAAAACAAGGACAGCGCGGTGATCACTTGGGTCGGAGGCAACTGTTGACCACCGAAGGCCTGCCGCAACAAAGACAACACGACGACGACCCGGATATAGCAGGTTGTCATCAGTACAATGGCTGGGGCAAGGCTCAGCACGGACAGCAACAATGCGACCTTGATCGAGGATTGAATTCCGTCTGGTGATGTCAATTGATCGGTTTGCTGATCAAAAAGATCTTGGAGTTCTAACGAAGATGACTGCTGGTGCGGAGGCGTCGGCGAAGTCGCAGGCTCAGCAGCGGGCTCGAGTGGAACCTCCAAAGATGCCAATCCGATTTGCGATCGAATATCGTTTCCAACCTCGACCGAAGAGTTTGCTCCACTTCGTGAAGCTTCGATCGAACCCGGTTGATTCGTTGAGATCTCGCTTGACCAGCCATTTCGATCCGGCAGTTGCCCACTGGTTTGACTGACGTTGACCACGAAACACAAGCCGAATGCGAGCAAGGTGAACACGAGCCGAGAGCTTCGCGAGAGCGTTTTGAATTTGGGAGTGAGGTTATGCACGTTGGTCGTCTTTAGGTCAGTAGTGCCAAGATGACTTTGAGAATCAGCTTGATCGGGAATCAGGCTTCAAAAACGGACGGGCTGTTTTGCTTGGACGCACTGTCAATCGAACGCAGGATATTCGCCAATCCGTTTAGCGTTTCCTTGCCGACGGTGACCTGCTCCGACTGAACCGGTGCGGGAGAGGCCGCCGGTCGATAATCGAATTGAGGTTCTCCCGTTGGCTGCGGAACAGCTCGCGGAGGCTGCTTCGTCTGAATATGTTGCGATAATGAGTTTCCGATGCTTGAACTCAAAGATCCATCTCGACCACGAGCGCCGCGGTGATTACACATCGCGGTCAAGCGATTAACTTCGTCTGGATCCGTGACTTCACCCATTGGAAACGTCCCATCAGCGCCGTTGAGCAATAGGACGAGCTTACTGCCCAAGCGCACTACTTGAAGTGTTTGACGCGTACCAAATGGAGTCTTGCCGAGCACCTGAACTACATCTGGCGGCAATTGAGAATTTGCTCCAGGATTGAATTTTCTCACAACCCAAACGAAAGCAAAGTATCCGCCCAACACAATCGCCAGGCTGCTTAGCATCTTAGTTATGTTCAACTTGCTCGGCTGGCTTTTGTCGCCGCCGAACATTTCACCGGCTTTGGCAAGGAGGCCGTCCTTCACATAAGCCAGCATGGCTCCTGAAGAAGCGAGTGTCGTTTGTAAAGTGGTCGACTGATTTTCGTTAGCCGAATCCAACGAACTGACGCCTGACTCGAACTTGGCATGACTAACTTGAGAATCAAACGTCACCGGTTCTGCTGGCCATGCATTCGATGGAGGCTTGAGCCGAGTCGCTTGTGGCAAGTGATTTGATGTTTGAATATTGGCCGGCTGCTGCCAACCGTTTTGATTTTGAGCAGTTGAATTTCGAACGCTCGTGAACGCATCTCGTGGCGGCGCGAAATTCTGTGTTTGCTGTGCCGACAAGTTGCAAGAACCAAAAACAAGAGTGACCGCCAAGGCGAATACGGTTGAAACAACCGAATGGCCTACCCATTTGCTTGCCGCGCTAGTTGCAACGGTAGCGATGAATCGATATTTCGAAAATTGATTCATCTGAAATGCCTTCCCTGACGATATTGATAAAGCGGTACTAGAATTCGGCTTCCCAAATTCCTTGGCGGGGCGATGACCCAGCCGTTTTCAAATCCGCTTCCTGCGGATCCAGCAACGACTTTTCGCGGAATCGAACCGAACGGGCAAGTCCAAAATCTGGGCAAAACCTGACTGGACTCGCTAGCATTCGAATGGCGTCATTTCGCACGGAAAATCACGCATAAACTTCTTCTGCGACAACTTCACCTCGCACCATGGTTGCGACAATGTTCAGCCACAATAACGTTCACTTTCGTAGCGGAAGTTATCAAGCGTTCTGAAATGGCCTCGATCCGAAAATTGCGGCCTGGCGGCAGAGAAAGCAAGGGAAACGAAGCGAAACGAAACGAAACGAAAGTCTTGACGACGTCCGCAATCTCGGTCATTTATTTAGCGGCAATAGTGTTTCGGCGATGCTGAGGTGACCAATTCTTTTTTGGGTGCCATGTCCTCGCTGCGGGGGCATGCTCACGCAAGCGAGAGCATGGCACCCATCATTCCCAATCGGACGGGCGACACTCGGGTTCAACCAATGGCATTCAAAGCCGCCACACCAGCGGCGACTTCATCGGTGCTCGTGCAAAGATGGGGCGCAAAACGAATATATCCATCGCGTGGCGTCACGACGATGCCCTGCCCTTCCAACTTCTTGCAGATATCGGCAGCTGTGGAAACCTTGGGGATCAAAGCCAAAATCCCCGACCGTGTCGCTGGCTGATGAACTACGGGTTGGTATTTATCTAAATCTAATTGAGCCAATGCAAGCTCTTGCAGTTCAAACAAATGGTCTCGTACTTCTTCTCGCGAGTATTTCAAGAACAATGACTCGACAATGTACGAGAGTCCATCGAGAACCGAATAGGAAACGGTAGAGTACTGAAACTTCTGTCCTGTCGTATGCGGGTTCCAGCGATGATCCAGATATTCAGTATCTTGCTTCATATGATCAGCGCCCGACATCGTAATGGCGATCTTTTCGCGGAACTCGGGACTGGTATACATCACGCCCGTTCCAACCGGACCGAGCAACCATTTCCAGCCCGCCGACGCCAAAGCCGAAACACCCCACTCTTCCGGATAAACGGGAAGACAGCCGAGACTTTGGGCAGCATCAACAACCAGGTCAATATTTTTCTCGTTGCAGAACGCACCTAGTTTTGCCATGTCACCTGCGTAGCCACTGGTGAATTGGACATGGCTGATCGCGATGACGCGAGTCCGATCCGTCACGGCAGATTCAAGCTCCTCAAAAGACCATCCTCGGGCGAACGAATCAGGAATTGGAGCCGTTCCATTGCGCGACTCTTGCGGGACATCGGTATCTGAAAGCAGGATCAGTTCGACGCCCTTCGATTTAGCTTGCAGCACCCACGGATAATGATT
Organism: uncultured Pirellulaceae bacterium; assembly: GCA_964589435.1. GTDB lineage: Bacteria > Planctomycetota > Planctomycetia > Pirellulales > Pirellulaceae > Mariniblastus. The sequence goes on along the minus strand of CAZPTT010000010.1, from coordinate 3,319 downwards.
GGCTGGATACTCGTTGACGTAGCTAATGATCTGATCGCCTGGCTGCCAAGGATATCCGTTGGCGATCATGCTAATCGCTTCAGAAGTATTGGTCGTCATGGTGATATTTTCAGCCGACGTTTTTAGAAGAGACGCAAAGTTACGATAGAAGCGATTCGCAATATGCTCTTCGCCGCTATATTCAAAAATCATCCCCCTTCCCACTTGGACTTGCCGATCCAGGCAGTGCTTTGCCCGCTCTGCGCCAGCGTTGTACAAATGAGAAACACTACAATGCGCCAAAAAATTGACGTTGTTTTTGACAGGAAAGTGTTCTGGGCTTAGATCAATATCGAGCATGAATATTTAGCGCAAGTATTTGGAGAGAATAATATTGCTGGCAACCGAATCGCAGCAGCAACGCATCATTGTCAAAAAGCCGCCGGAAAACAACCTTCAAGTTGTGTGTGCCTTGCCTGGCCAGAAAGTGGACGCCGGGCAACCACCGCTTGGCGATGGTAGCAATAACGATGAAGGGATTAGGCAACCTCCATATGGTGATGGTCGCTACGCCAAGAAAGAAGTGGTTGCCATCCAAGCTCATTCAGGCCCCTTCGAGTACCTTCCAAGCCATAATCCCGTCTAGGCCGCATCGCGAATCCAATGCTCGATGACTTTGGCCGCGGCGTCTGGGTCTTTTTCGATCAATCGAGACAACCGAACTTCAGCTTCGCGTTTTGTTTCATCAATCGCCTCACCAGACTCGAACGCAATTACATCCGGTTGCCCCTCGGCCTCGGCTTCTACTTCATCTGGCGAAGACGGCCGATTGGTCTGCGTCACGAGAGAAATCAGCACCAAGCCAATCACGAGAACCGCAATCGATGGCCAATTCTTCTGCACGAACTCCCGGGTTTTCAGCACAAAATCATTTGCTGGAGCAGTCGTCGGTCGAATCAGGTTGAAGACAACTGGATTTGAATCAGCCCGCTTGCCAACAGTCGTGACCAGTGGAGCAATCGTCCGTTGGATCTCCGTTTTAAACATTGCGAAATTTCTTTCGATCTCTGCGTCAAACGTGAGTCCTTTGTAAACGTCAGAACGAGTCGTCGTCGACCGATTCTTGCCAGGTTCACCGTAGATCTTGACCAGCAACTCGTACGGAACATCCACCAGAACCGAAATGTGTTCTTTGTAGGCGGGCGAAGTACTGGAGGAAATGCTGGGCGAAAGCATCTTGCTTTCTAACGTTGATTCGTAGCTGGCCTGAGCAACTTGAAAATTGCTGGCGGAGTGGCTCGCTCTCGCTCCTATTGAAGCTTGCTGAACGGCGTTGATCGGCGCTGAAGACTGCTGATAGTTTTTGCTCTGCTGATAGTTTTTGCTCTGCTGATAGTTTTTGCTCTGCTGATAGTTTTTACTCTGCTGATAGTTTTGCTGCGGCCGTGAATCGTAGATCGAAGCCTGCCCATTGGCTCCCGCTATCGGGTGAGAATTTACATTCGGCAAAGGTTGGAAGTTGCTTGCCTGCTGAACCCTATGCGGCAATGGCTCAAGCGATGCACTGTTGGACTCCAACTGCGACCCAGGAACGGGCAAGTTGTTAGCGGCCGGCTGCGTAGAACGCGCGAGTTGGTTGACAGATTCCTTCGCATCGACAATGACTGTGACTCGAAGTCCGCTATAGCGAGACAGTGCTTGCCGAATTCGAGATTCGAGAAGTTGCTGCCGAGCCAAAGCGGCTTGTTGAGCATCAAGCTTACGATCGAGTGGCCCTTTGTTGGCAGAATGTCGATGGGCAAAACCGGTGCTAAGGTCAATCACCACAATTTGCTGAGCATCCATCCCCGCGACGGCTCCGCCGATCATTTGCCGCACGGTATCGACGTGTTGATCAAGCAAGACGGTGTGTTCGACTGGGCGAATCGAAACGACGGCAGCTTTCTGAACCCCAGAAAACGACGAGCGACTTTCCGGTGCATCCATCTCAAACCAAGCTTGATCGACAAACGGTAGCCGAACAACCATTTCCTGTATCTGTTTCTTTTTGGCGTCTCTCTCAATTGAAACTTGCTGGGAACGGGAGAGAAACGGATTCGATAGCGCTGGCGATGACGCACCGGATTGGAGTTCCGACGGAATCGCGTTTTGGTCAGCTACCGCCTGCAGGTAGGCGCCATGCTGTGACTTGGGAACAAGCATTCGATTGCCATCGATTTGAAACTCGGACAAACCTGATTGACTGAGAGCGATTTGCATCCGGTGTAGGTCAACATTTCGCAACTTGCAATTACTAAGCAGCTCGCACATTGGCGTGTTATTCTTATGATTACTGACTTGCAGAATCACAACAAAAAACAGCGCCACGAAAGCCAACAGAAATGCTTTGGCTCGGGGATTTCCTAGCGTCTCCGACAAACGCGCTTTCAGCTGTTCAAGGTTTTGCAATTGCTGATTCATTTCGCTCTCCGGATGTTAAGCCACGTTGACGAATTTGCGACGTGGAATGACTAACACATACGCCATACCGCCTTGGGGACATTGCCAGCTTTGGATTTGCCCGCCATGCTCGATGGCCGCTCTATATGCGATTCGTAAGTTTTCGTTGGCAGGAAATGGCAAGATGACGGCCAAGCCTTCGTTGGGGTCGGAAAGTTCTTGGTCTTCGATTTCGGTGTTCAGCTTTTGGCGACCATGGTGAGATGAGTCGGCGACTTCGACTTCCCAATGATGGGGTCCATCAATCATGGTGATGGTTAACTCGCTTTCATCAGGCGAGCTTTCCATTGCGTTTTTCATGAGGGCCCGAAAGGCGACAAGGATCAGTTCAGAATCTATCTTGGCTTCAATCAACTGGTCATCGAACTCAACCTCAAGGTTTCGCGTACCGATTTCCGATTTACTTTCCTCTATGACGTCAGATATCAATTGAGTCACGGAAACGTGCTTCAACTGGCCTGGCAACTTGTGTCGAAGTTTTTCTTGCATCGATATTTTTTGAAGAACAAATTTTTGTGGCAGGTACTTGGCAATGAACCGTCACTGCGTCCATCGCATTGGAGCGGGAGACGCTTGTACTCGAATTTTGGCAGAACTGTCAATGCAGAGTCGAACGCGATGACCGTCGACGTGGAATCGCCGCCTAAGAATCCGCCGTCAATGAGCGGGAGTGGCGTTGGCAGAGAGTTCCCGAGCGCAATAGCGCGCGATGAAGCAGCGTGATGTCGGCCTTGGGCGATCGGCGGATCCTGAGCAAAGCCAAGTCTTGGACATTGGGATTCAGACCAGCTAATCATTCCCCACCGGCGCTAAGCTCACTCGACGGCTTAACATTCTGGAT
>CAZPTT010000009.1:0-69573 GCA_964589435.1 uncultured Pirellulaceae bacterium | reverse complement strand
GGGTGTCGTTTCACTCAACCCACGGCTAATGGCTGTAATCCCTCCGGGATATTCGGTGGCATTGCCGAGGAGTCTCGAAAATTGATTGGTTTAGTTTTTCGCATGTTTAGCGTTTTTCGCGGTTGTTCTGTTCCCAACTCAATCGCCGCTTGAATTGACACTGATCCATTCGAGATAGCCAGAGCTACCCTTGTCAATTTTTGTCGAGATGATTTCTGGTTGATCGTAGTGATGAATTTCCTTGATCGCAGCTTCCACGTTTTCAAATTGTTCTTCCTTGGTTTTGATCAAGCACATCCATTCTGTCGTTTGTTCGATGTCGTCTTTCCAGCGGTAAATACTTGTTATCGGTCCAATGATTTGGCAGCAAGCCGCTAAACGATCGCCAATCAGTTTCTTGGCGATCATCTCTAATTCGTTTTTGTCGTCGCTGGTTGTCGTGATCACAATCGCCATCAGGCTTCGCCTTTGCGTGTTTCTTAGTTGTTGTCGAATCTGATGAAGCCTCGAGGGCAAAGTTTCGAACTTTTCGTCTTACCCGGCTTCACGCGTTAGAAAAACAGAATTCAAACAACGACTTCCATTCGATCAAGGCTAAGTCGATCGTTTCTTGAGACAGTTCGCCGCTGCGTTCTTCGGCTTGGCAGCGATCGACGAAATCGTAAGGATCCCAAGTGGATCCAGTGACCTGCTCGATCGCTTGGAAAACTGGATGGCTGCCAACGGAGCGATACCAATATTTCGCATTGGAATAGTCGCTTTCCCGGCGGTGCATGATTCCGTGCCAGAAGGATCCTTCTGCCGAATGGATGTCTTGGCTAATCGAGTGTGATTGATCCAAGTAGTTGTGCAGCATCCAAAGTCCCGACAGACAACATTTCGCCATGTCGCTATTTGAAACGCCAGCGGGAAACAAATCATCAACGTCGAGTGCGGCGAGCTGCCGATATTGTTCGCTCTCAAACGAATCTGAGATTCTCGTTGCGTAAGCACCCAAGGCTTCATCATCCAGCAGACGCTGAATGGATTCGGGAACCTGGATTGAAAGAGACATTGTCACGCTTGCCTACCCTTCTTGTTTTTGCATTTTTGCTCAGCATGTTAGTCCGGTAATGGCGAACTGCTATCAGTTTACGTGATAGCAATCAGTGGGCAATGCATTACCAAGAAAAGTTGAAAACGGATCAACGAAAGAGTTTTCGTATGACCGCGCATTTATCTTGTTGGCCACGGTAACCCTATCTATACTCCGCCACCCAAATGCGGACTAAATGTTCCAGTTTTTGGTTTTTGATTCAACTCATCCAATCACGCTTCCTTGTGAAGCGTGCGTGAGCCGTTCATTCACTCACACGTTGGGTTGCCAAAAACTCACTTCTTCCTTTTAACTTGTGAAATTCAAACTTGGATTCGATTCAAGTCAAACGCCTGAAACATAATCGGCCATTCGATTGGATCAATCGGATTCTCGGGAAGGAATGCGCGCCGGTAAAAAGCAATTTAGCCTTGGTTGCCATTTTCGTTTTTGCGATCTTTTCGGCGTGCAACAATCTCATCGCCGAAGATATCACTTTTGCTCGCCCTGACATTGATAGTTCGATCGCTGTCTCGGCCGACACGGTCACAAGGTGGCAAGTTGGTCACTACGAAGTCCTTCACTTGAAGGGCTCCGTTCAGATTCAGCAGCAGCAAATGCTGGTCGAATCCGGTGAAGCAATCTTGTGGGTCGAGATCGGAAATTTTTCTGATGAAGCCAAGGTCTACAAAATTATTGCCTACCTGGAAAACCAGGTCGTGATTGAATTGCCCCGCAACGGTGATCCGCATCAAGTCATCGGAACGGCTTCCGATCGCATTGTTGATGATCAGTGGTTGGGGCGGTTTTTTACGAGACAAACGGTCGATCTGAATCGAAAAGCGGAGTCGCTGGGAGCCCGTCCAGAGCCGGCAATTTTTGCTCGAGCGCAAACTGCATTGGAAAATGGAAACAGCTCTTCGGTTCAAGCAGCATCGTTTGCCGCACCCGCGGCTCAGTTAGTCGTTTCGCCTCAGACCGGCCAAGTCCAACAGGTTCAACCAGCAATCTCCAGCACGCAAACAGGCCAAGGTCAGTATCCGTTGACTGATGGTTTGGGTACAAGCAACAGCGTTTGGCCAACAGAAAATTTGCCTCAAAATCTGCCCAATAATGTCGGCAGTTTCGGCACGCCCGGTGCGGCCATCAGTCAATCGACGAACAACTCTCCGTTCAATGTTGAAGTTTTGCCGCGCGATTCGAGTGGGATCAACTTCAAGGATTTTCCTAATCCGTTGAACGCCAACGAACGCGTGACGATTGGTGTCGGTGGGTTTCGGATTTCGGCGACCAGTCCAGCCATCGATGCCATGGATCAGTTTCGAAGCGACCAGGATCGTCAGGTCAATATTCTGGCGGACAATATGGTGCGTTGGTTGAGGACAAATCCCGATGGCACCGAGACCAATCAGTTTTATCTCGAAGGCAACGTCGTATTCTCAAAAGACAAGCGTGTCATTTACGCGAAGCGCATGTTCTACGATGTGACCGCACAAAAAGGTACCATTCTCGACGCGGAAGTCTTGACGCCAGTCCAGGATTTTCGTGGCGTGGTGCGGCTTAAGGCGGACGTGGTTCAACAAGTCAACGGCAACAATATGCAGGCTTATGGAACTGCGGTGACTTCAAGCCGATTGGGTGTTCCCAGCTACTGGCTTCAATCTGAAAGTGTTGATCTGACGCGTCAGCCAATGCAGGCGATCGACCCGCAAACTGGATTCGCCAAATTTGATCCGGTCACGGGGCAGCCCGTTCTTGAGGATGAGTACTTTGTGGAATCCAAGGCCAACCGCGTCTACCTCGGTGGCGTGCCGGTTTTTGCTTGGCCAAGTTTCAAGACCAGCCTCAATGATCCATCGCTTTACCTGGAACGTTTTGGCATCAACAACGATGGGATTTTTGGAACGCAAATCACAACGGGTTGGGATATGTACCAACTTTTGACTTGGAAAGATCCTCCGCGCGGCACCAAGTGGATTGGTATCCTCGATTACCTCAGCGAGCGAGGGCTCGGATACGGCAGTGAATTTAGTTACCGTCGCAACGAACTTTTTGGTTACGGCGGTCAGGTCGAAGGCGACTATCGCAGCTGGTTCATCAAAGACAACGGGCTGGATTTTCTGGGGCAAGATCGTTTGGGTTTGGCTCCCGAAGAAGAACGACGTGGTCGGTTGTACGGCAGGCATCGCCATGAATTTGCTCCAGGCTTTACGCTTCGCGGGGAGATCGGCTACATCTCGGATCGTAATTTTCTCGAGCAGTATTACGAGCGGGAATGGGATACCGAAAAAGACCAAACGACGGGCTTTTGGTTGGAACGGAACATTGGCACGCGAAGCTATAACCTGACGACCGATATTCAAGTCAATGATTTTTTCGCACAGACCACCTGGTTGCCGCGTTACGATCAATTTACGTTGGGCCAACCGATCTTCAATGACCGTGGTGTTTGGTTCGGACATACGCATGCCGGTTACGCAAAGTTAAGGCCCGCTAACGCGCCGACGTCAGCGACTGAATTGGCAAAATTTGATCCGCTCGCATGGGAAGCAAAAGTTGATGGAGTCCGCGTCGGCACCCGTCAGGAATTGGATTTTCCGACCCAGGTCGGGCCTTGGAAAGTCATCCCTTACGTGTTGGCGGATATCACCTATTGGCAAGAAGACCTAACCGGTAACGACTTGGTTCGCGGCTATGGGCAGACGGGCTTGAGAGCAAGCTTGCCGATGTGGAAATCCGATCCTTCGATTCAAAGCACGCTTTGGAACGTTAATGGTTTGACGCATAAGGTCAATTTCGATTTTGACGCGTCTTACGCAGATGCCTCTCAAGATCTCAATGAACTGCCACTTTACGACCAATTAGATGACGATTCACAAGAGCATTTTCGGCGCAGGTTCGCGTTTGATACGTTCGGGATCTTGCCTGGCGGCGATGTCCCGCTGCCCTATGACGAGCGCTATTTTGCTTTGCGATCCGGGATGCAAGGCAATGTGACGGCTCCGTCGATGGAGATTGCTGATGATCTAACGGTGATCAAAATGGGAGCCCGCCAGCGTTGGCAGACGAAGCGTGGGCTACCGGGCCAGGAGCGAATCATCGATTGGATTACGTTTGACTCACAAGTCAGCTTGTTCCCGGATGCGGAAGAGCAAAATTTCGGAGCCGATTTTGGCTTGTTCGATTACGATTTTCAATGGCATGTCGGTGACCGTTTCAGTTTGGTATCCGACGGTTACTTTGACTTCTTTTCGCAAGGCTTGAGAACAGCAAGTTTCGGTGCCAACATTGGCCGGCCAGAAGTGGGCAATGCGTATGTTGGTTACCGGATGATCGAAGGCCCGATTAGCAGCAATATTCTGTCAGCGAATCTGGTTTACAGGATGAGCCAAAAGTGGGGAGTCAAAGCTGGTGGCCAAGTCGATTTTGGAGAGACGGGCTCGATTGGTCAAACGCTTAGCTTCGTTTACATCGGCGAATCGTTCTTGTGGCAGTTTGGAATCAATCACGATGTTAGTCGTGACAACGTCGGATTCCGATTCGGTTTCGAGCCGCGTTTCTTGACTCAGTCGCGATTGTTCCGGCCCGGCGGAACTTCAATTCCACCCGCGGGTTCACGCTACCTCGAGTAGCGTAGGGAACTGACGGGGCCTTCGAGGTTCTATGAGACATCGTTCTTAGCGAAGGCCGTCTGTCGTTCCGAATTCAACGGAAGAAGACAACAACGGACGTTGGTACGATCAGCTTGCTGTTCTTTGAGTGTACGTTTTGAGTGACGGCTCAGTTGAATTTCAGGCGGCTTCTTGCCCGGCAAAAGCGGTGATGCTTTTCTGTGCGTCGCCTTTTGCTCCGAAAAATTAGCGCTAATTTTGCGTAGAAAATGGCGACAGAAGAAGGCACGTGTTGAAAACGTCGAGTCAGGATGGTCAAGACTGTCAAGGCATTGGGTCGTCAGCTTGTGCCGGTCTATGCGCCGAGCTCGCCAAGCTGGAAGCGTTAAGTGCGCTAGAAGCCGAGTGCCCCGTCAAAGCTTAATTTTAGAGTAGCGGAACTCGTCACGAGTTCTGGTCGAGCCGTGAGTTGCCGAAAGTCTTGACGACGTCCGCTACGGCAACAATCCTAAATTTTATATCTAACAACACTTGTACACCGAGAGAGACAGCGATGAGGCTGGCCTGGATAGAGGCGCTAGGCTTGTCCGAGTGTCGAGATCATGTCGCCGCACGCGAATCCGTCTTGCGCAGTCTGTCCGTCGTTTCGTCACTATCAGACAATGCCAAATCATCGCCGAAAAAACCCGTCAGTCGATTTGACTCGAACCTGACGGGCTGCTGCGATGTGGCTTCGAATGAATTGTTGCAGGAAGTGTCCAGCTAAACCGAACAAATCTCTGGCTTATTCAAACCCTAGCGTTGACTGGAAGCTTCAGCACGGGCTTCTTTGAGCGCGGCTGCTTCTTTCGCGAGCTTGAATTCAGGGCCTTTGACGAAGTATTGAATATCGTCCGATTGATAGTAGGCACTGGGTAAAGTCTGGCCGCCGACACTTGTCTGGCAACCGGTCGAAACCGCCGCCGAAAGGATCGCAGCACCACACAGGACAAAACTTAGTGTTCGGGATTTCATGTAAGCGTACATCTTTGGAAAACTCCATTTTCCGGAATTCGCGGTATCCAATCACAGCATTAACTTCCACGGATAACCGTCACAAGCAGTATCGTCGCAGTCACGGTTAGACTTTGAATCAATTACAGAAAAATCGACACAACCAATTCCTTTTTACATTTTTGAGTTACCCAAATTGTCCAGTTGTCGTTTTCGCCCCACCAAAGTGAATCTGGTAGAATGGGAGTCGGCAAATACGAACGCGTCAAATTGAGAAATTGCATGCGAGCATCAGGTGATAGCATGGCGATTGAATAGTTAGCAGTGAGCGTTTCTAAGCTTATTTATTAAGCGGTGCGGAAAACGTTCGTCGAAGCGAAACAAGTTCTCAATCCAATTGGTGACATCTTCAACCACGGTGTTTCAAATTGGAGACTACGATTTGTGCAGTTCGAATTCCAATCTTCGAACACTTTTGTTTTCAAGCATGAGTGGGTTCGAAGGACATCAGCAAAAGCAAGCTCGTTTTGCTGATGCGAGATCCCGGGGCAATCCTTAGCAATCGAGAGACAACGATGCGCATGAGAAAGCAAGTAACAGAATCGCCCGCGGCGAAAGGACACTTTCGGAGTTTCTTGAAACAAGGGAGCGAGCGAACAAGTGACAGTATCTCACTCTTAAAACTCGCGTTGTTGTTCATTGTTTTGATCTCGTTCACTGCGCCTGCGCTTGGCCAAACTCGTTCTGTCTTGCCACAGCAAAGATACTACCAAGGCTTTCGCGAGTTCTATCAAGCAGACTATCGCGATGCACTTCGGGATTTTACTCAAGGAGCCAATGGAGCCTATAAGTTCGGCACCCAGCGGTACCTTGATTCGATTTGCTATTGGACAATGATGGGCGAGTGTCATTACCACATGGGTAATTATGCTGACGCGATTCAAATGTATGAGCGGTCGCTCGATCTCTATTTAAGTTTTCAAGGCCAGCAATGGCAGGCCCGCGTTCAGATTCCTCCTGCGATTTCGCCTGACACCAACGCCACCAATCAAGCCCGGATCACGTGGGCCAAATCAAATCGAAACGCTCGGGTGGCCAATGTGCCGAACACCTTTTCAGTGATGTTCGGGCGACTGGACGCGGCTCGCGCTATTGAAGAAGGGGGCGTTGTTGACAATCCCGAAATGAGGCAAATCAATCTTACCGAGATCATGCGGTGCACCGCGTTGGCCTTACATCGAAGAAGAGTCATCAAAGGCCCAACCTCAAAATATGATCCGTTTACGGTGCGGTTAGTGAATGGGCTGGATGCTAACCGGCGAACTACTTCTGTGCTGGGCGCATACAATTTGGTGTTGTTGGGCATCGCCCAAAGCTCGTTGGAGCAGTGGGACAAAGCCGCCAATACCCTCAAGCGATCGTTGCAGTTCAGCGGGATGGATCATCCGCTGACGCCGGTTGCCTTATTAGAGATGGCAAACGTCGGATTGGTGACTGAGAACTACGAGGTTGCCGGCACGTTGGCGGTGGAAGCCAGTATTTCTGCGGCGACTTTTTTTCAATATGACCTGATCGAAGAGTCGTTAAGTTTGGGTTCGACGATCCACTTAATGCGCAGCAAGACGCCCTACCCACCTTTGGAGAACGCCATCGTCTGGGCCAATCGAGAGAGGGCCAGGTTGATGCAGGCGTCGCTGACAGTTCGAATGGCGGAGTGTTTGGCTGAATCAGGCCAGCCGGATTTGGCGGCCAAAGTTTTGCGGCAAACTGGATCGTCGATTAACAACCGAACCACGCTTGCGAATGCGGTTGTGAGCGCAAGACTAAAGTACGTCGCGGCGCTAGTGCAGTTTTTGAAAGCTGATTTTTCAGGTGGATTGAAGAACCTTTCGGACGCTCTTGCGCGTTTTCAAAAAGGCTCACTCTGGCTTTACCGTTTAGGGTTGGCTGACACATTGGTCGTCAACGGAGCCATCAATTCTCGTCAGGCCGATTTGCTGTACGGCACTTTGTTGCACGATCCAACGGAAATGGATTGGCGAGTCGATCCGTTTGAGGCAACGGCGTTCCTGGCATCGAACCATGTTGGCCCAATGGAACGATGGTTCGATATTGTTGTTGACCGCAAAGACATGGCTCGGGCTGTCGGAATTGCTGAGATGGTTCGACGTCATCGTTTCTTCGCCAGCCTGCCGATGGGCGGACGCTTAATGGCGTTTCGATGGGTGATGCACGGCCCGGAAGAATCGCTGTCAGCCAAGGCTCGCAAGCAACGTCAAGCCTTCTATGCACAGAATCCGAAATACAAGTTGCTTTCGGATCAAGCCAATCAAATGAGAGATCAACTGTTGTTGTTGCCGGCAAAGATTGAACCCGGCAGTGATGAAGCACGTAAGCAAGCCAAAATCTGCAAAGAGCTTGGTGAGGCTTCCGATATCCAGGAAGCAATGTTGGCCAGTTTTGCGTTGCGCCGGGAACCAGCGGAATTGGTGTTCCCGCCTCAGTTTGAAATTTCAGAATTTCGAGAAACAATCGAAGAAGATCAACTGGCGTTGGTGACCCTGTCGACCAACAGCGGCTATCACCTGTTCTTTGTCAATTCAAGCTCTGTCAGCTATTTGGGTTTGGGGAATCCACGCGATGTTCAGCGAGGCGTCAGCGGCCTTTTGAAGAAGCTTGGCTTGATGGAAGCCGCCATGGACATTGACGATCTCAAGTCGGAAGAGTGGAAAGCTGAATCGGCAAAGTTGACGGCCAAAATTTTCGGCAGCGTTCCAGCGGACGCTTGGAAAGACGTTCGAGAGTTGGTCATCGTGCCGGATGGTTTGCTGTGGTATCTGCCATTCGAATTGCTTCGAGTTGGCGAAGACGAGGAGCAAAAGAATTTGCGCGATCTCGTCGACATTCGCTATTCGCCCACGTTGTTCTTGGCCTACGGTGCGCAACGGGAGCAGCGAAAACTGGAACGGACTGCGGTGGTGGTCGCGAAAATGCATTCGCGGGTCGAACCAGAAATGTCGGCCAAAGCTTTCGAAAAGTTGGAGGCCGAATTGCCTAACGCAGTCAAGTATGAGCGGGTTCGGATTCCTTCGAATGTATTGGGGTCGGTGATTGATCAGTTGATTGTTTGGAGTGATGTTCGGCAGGCTCGCGGCGACAGTGCCTTCTCGATGATGCCGATGCAAATCGATCAAGGTAAAACTGGAACGACGCTTGGTTCATGGATGTCGCTGCCGTGGGAAGGGCCGGAGCACCTCGTCATGCCGGGCTTCAATTCGGATGGCGGTACCAGTCTGCGAGCCAAATTGAATGGATCGGATTTGTTTTTGACGACGATGGGTTTGATGGCCTCCGGAACCCGGTCAATCTTAATCAGCCGTTGGCGGATGGGAGGCGCGAACTCTTTGGCGCTCTCTAGGAATTACTCAACGCGTCGACCCAAGATGGGAGGCAGCAAGGCACTTCGCGAGAGTATTAAGCTTTCGCGAGGTTTGGCTTTGAATTATGAAAATGAACCTCGGTTGCGCACCAAGAAGAATGACGAGGCCTTAAAAGCCGAGCATCCGGCGTTTTGGGCCGCCAATATGTTTCTCGAAATTCAGGATGGTTCAAAACCAGATCTTGATATACCTGTTGAACCTGTCGCCGAGCCTGCTGCAGATGAAAAAGCGGATGCCGATGACGCGGACGCAGACAAGCCAGTCGCGCCAGACGAAAACAAAGACGGGATGGGCAAAGACGGGATGGGCAAAGACGGGATGGGCAAAGGCGGGGTGGAGGAAGGCGGCAAGCCCGAACAAGAGAGCGATGCCAAAGCAGCCGGCGAGGAAAAGAAAGTTGAAGGCGGGAGTGGAGGCGGTGGAAATGAAGCCGGCAAAAGTGAAGGTGGTGGAAAGTGAGTGCGTTGGGAAGTGAAGGCGTTGGAAAGTGAAGGCGTTGGAATCGGAGGTTAGAAAAGTTTTCGAGCTGAATGCCTGAAGTAGTTTCGTCACGATGCTCATCTTTCACGACGTTATTCTTTCGCCCCAATGCCGGCTTGCCGAAGTAGAAACAAAGATCGGAGAGTCGTATGGAGTTTGCGGCTGCGAGGAATCGAACTGAGAAACTAAAGTCGTTAGCTCGTTTTTTGCTTTTCGTGTTGTGTTTGAAAATCCTGTTGTCGATCATCTACGAGTTTCGTTTTTACTTTCCACCAAATTTTGAAGCGAACTTTCTGATCGGCCGAAAAAGCTACTTTTTTGGTAGCTACAGCACTGCCTTTTACGTTCATATTGTTGGCGGGCCGATCGCAATCGTAATTGGGTTCGTTTTGATGCTCAGTGGCCGAGTGGCTCGTTTTCGCAAGCAGCATCGTTGGTTGGGGCGGGTTCAAGGCGTCATCGTATTGGTCGCTGTGTTGCCCAGTGGCTTGTTGATGGCGACTCGCTCTGTGGCCGGACCAATTGCGGGATGGGGATTTGCATCCGTCGCGATACTGACGGCGATTTCCATGGTGATGGCGATCCGCCGGGCTCGCAGTCGGCAATTTAAGATTCATCAGCGGTGGGCGACGCGCAGTTTTATTTTGCTTTGCTCGCCTCTTTTGTTTCGAGTGATTTCAGGCGTGACCATCGTGACAAACGTTGAGTCTCCAATGACTTACCGTTTGAATGCGTGGCTAAGCTGGCTGATTCCGTTGATCGTTTACGAATGGTCTTGGCGATTTCGCGAGCGTTCGAATTCAAACGTGGTAAAATCAGCTCGGTCACATTGAGTCGATGGTTTCAAATTGGTCGATGGTTTCAAATTGATTAACCAAGGAGTTGCAATGTTGCAAGAATTGAACCGCCGGACGCAACGCTTACGAAAAAGTCAACGAGGTGGTTTCACGCTACTCGAGCTATTCATAGTGATTGTGATCATTGGGATTTTGCTCGGAATGTTGATGCCGGCGCAGCGAGTTTCCAGAGAAGGGTCGCGCCGCAGCATGTGTCATTACAATATGCGACAGCTTGCGCTCGCGTCACTCAATCATGAATCGAGCCACATGAGTTTCCCGACGGCCATGGGGTCAATGGAAGGCCTTGAAAACAGTTCCCAGCGGTTGAGTGGCTGGGTGACTTTGCTCCCACTGATGGAGCAAGGCGAGCTGTGGGAGACCGTTTCGAATCCGTCAACATTCGAGGGCGTTGACTTTCTGGCCGGGCCGTCGCCATTGGACGATACCTATCTTCCTTGGCAAACCAATATTGAAATGTTTCAGTGCCCTTCAGCCAATGAAACGCCGGGGCCATTTGGGCGGACGAACTATGCGTTCTGCGTCGGTGACATGGCCAGAAATATTCATGGTTCCTCACAAGTGCGAGGTGCGTTTAGTTGTCGAACGAAGACTCGGATTACTGACTTTTCAGATGGTACGAGCAATTCGATTGGGATTGCTGAGATCGGCACGTCTTCTGATCGGGCTGTAATCGCCCAGTATGCAATCAACCAATCGTCGAGCGTTCTAGATGACCCAAGTGAGTGCTTCAAGCTCGTCGAGAATTCTCAAGGCATTCAGAGGAAGCTTCGCTCTGATTTAGCCCTCGGAACGCCTGGTCGAGGCGGTAGTTGGGCTGATGGTGCCGCAGGAAGTGGAATCGTGAACACTGTGTTGCCACCCAACAGTCCAAGTTGTTCGGTGGGTGAGCAGCAATCAGGCGATGGGATCTACTCAGCCGGTAGTAATCATGCGGGAGTCATTCATGTTGCATTGATGGACGGTTCGACTCATACGATCGACGACAAAATTGACGCTGGTGATCCAACCCAGTCAGTTCTTAATGATCAGCAGATGTCCGCCGGATCAGTCGCCAGCCCCTACGGTGTTTGGGGAGCTCTCGGCTCAATCAACGGCGGTGAGGTGCATAGTGCTCTCAGTGTTTATGATTGGTAGGTCACTTCGTTTATCCGGCTATTGAATTATTCTGGACGGAAACGATTTCCAACTTTGGTTTGTGCTACCGGTGTTTTTTAAGTCAATTTGCGAGACACCTAAGACGTGGCCATCATGATGGGTAAAGTGAGATAAGAATTGGGAAATCAAGGTCGTGTTGGTTGAGGGAAATTCGATTTGCTCGGTTTGCCGGGTTTTCTTCATGTTCTTACGCCTTATTTCTCTTGCTACTCTGCGATGATTCTTCCAAACTACTGGAGTCGGATCACGAAAGCGGTACTGACGCTCATTTTGTGCCTTCACCAAGGAAGACCATGTCGAAATCGCGAGCAGAAATTTTAAATCGTGCCTTCGCGCACGCTTGCCTTCGAATCGTCGTTGTGGCGACACTGGTATTTGTCGCTACCGCAAAGCCGCAGCAAGCTCAGGCCCAGGATAAGTGTGACACTCTCGTTGTCTGTCCGGCCAAATTTCAAGATGCTTTACAGCCCTGGGTTGATTACCGAAGTAAGCAAGGGCATGTTGTCCGGGTTGTCGCACCGCGCGTTTCGACTGACCAAATCAAAAAGGAGATTCGGAAGGAAGCGGCTTCCGGGCAACTAAAGTTCGTCTTCTTGATTGGTGATCCTGGAGAGAAGTTGCCCGTCAAACCATTGCTGGTGCCAATGGACTATGTCGATTCCAAAGTTACCGTCCTGTTCGGTTCGGAACCAGAAATCGCGACCGATAGTACATTTGCTGATATCGATGAGGACGGTGTGCCAGATTTGGCGATCGGACGACTTCCTATCGATTCAGCTCAGGAGCTACGAGATTTTACAGATCGAGTAATCGAGTATGAAGAATCGGGTCGCTCCCAGGCCTTCGCCGCAAACTCCAATCAGCAGTGGCGTCGCAACATAAATATCGTCGCTGGAGTGGGTGGATTCGGTAGCACGGTCGATAGCGTGATTGAGAATACGACCAAACAGATCATCACAGACCTGGTTCCAGAACGCTACCGAACCTCGATGACTTTCGGTAGCTGGCGAAGCCCCTATTGTCCCGACCCTCGTCGGTTTTCCGAAACTGCCATTGGCAAGTTCAATGAAGGCTGCATGTTTTGGGTTTACATTGGCCACGGCAGCCCCCAACAACTCGATCGAGTTGTCTTGCCCGACCAAAGCCACCCAATTCTAGACAAGCAAACGGCTGAACAATTGCACTGTGAAAATGGCAGTCCAATTGCCCTTTTCCTGTCTTGTTATACGGGCGCGGTTGACCACGAAACAGATTGTCTCGCAGAGGCGATGTTGAAGCAGCCTCGTGGTCCGATTGCAACCATTTGCGGAACCCGTGTGACCATGCCTTATGCGATGAGTTTGTTGTCGCTTGAAATGGTCAACGAGTTTTTCGATGGCGATTGCGGCACGCTTGGTGAGTTAACGATGATTGCCAAGCAACGCATGGTGGCTGAGCAAACAAGCAATGCCAGCCAGTATCGACAAATGATTGACGTGATGGGAAAAATGTTTAGTCCTCGTCCAAAACTCTTGAAAGAAGAATGTCTCGAGCATGTTCAGTTAATTCACCTGTTGGGCGATCCACTGTTGCGGCTGAGCCGACCGCAGAAAATTAAAGTTAAAGCCGAGCAGATCGTGGAGGCGGGGCGGCCGATGAATGTGACGGGAGTCGCACCGGAATCCGGCGAAATGACGGTTGAGCTTGTTTACCGCCGCGATCGATTCAAAACCAGGCCGCCGCATCGAAGACGCTACGAGTCTTCCGATCAAGCCTTTCGTGACTATCAAGAAATTTACGAGCAGTCCCAGCAATTGACTTGTTCGACGAAAAAGATCTTCGTTGCACAAGGCCCATTTGAAATTCAGCTTGATGTGCCGAGAGACGTCGGTGGCCGATGTGCGGTTCGTTGTATGCTTGATTCCGAAGCAACCTATGGATTGGGGTCTTCATTGGTCGAAGTCAAAAAGGCACCTTCTAAACGAGAAGCGTCTGTCGAAGACAAGCGGGGTAAGTAATCTTCGTTGAGCCGCTGTTTGCTTTGGTGTGTGTTTTTTTGCGGTAACGGACGGTTAAGTGCCACGCAATCTTCGGCGCATTACCAGCCTTTGGGGTTTTGATTATCGTGGATTAGTGTTCATGAGCGGTTGGCAGTTGTTCGACCGCCGTCCAGGTGGAGAAAAGACAAGCATTGAACCACTAGATTAGAATTTCAAAACAATAGTTCGACGCTAGTTTCACCCAATCAATTCTGATTGGATTCAGCGTCTCGCTGTTTCGCATGTCGTCTGAAAGTAAACCAGTCGTAAAACCAAAACTCAATGAAAATCATCACAATTGGCAACACGAATTGAGCCGCTTGGAACAGGTTGTCGTTGACGTCGGCGAGATTCGAGCCGAAGAAAAACCGGACAAACAAACCGTTGGCGATTAGCAACGCAATCACGGCGACGCTGGTCATAAGCATAAATCCGCAGCCGATTCTTTCGGGGCTCGCTGTTGGTTTTCTTCCAAACATAATGGTCGGATATCGTTGTGGGATTGATGCGTGAGCGAGTCGTGCAATTCTTGAAAGTCAACGTTCAAACAAAGTTGTCAATCATTGTTCTCGGTTGCGGTTCCTCATTGGCCGTGGTCTTATTGTCGCTGATTTGAACAGCCGTGGCGACCGCCCAGATGAGTAAGGCGAGCCAGATTGTTTCGAAACAGTGCAACTGGCCTAATCTTTGATTCGTTGCACTAGTCGAAACGGAAAACGGAAAATGGAAAACGAACCGGTGACAACTAAAAGAGAAATTCAACCGTTGCCGAACCGGAAAGTCATTTGGACGATCATCGGATTGTTGGTCGTTTGGAGCGCAATCATTGCCTTGGGGGCCATTGTCCGTGCCGATGAGTTTGACGTTCGCAAGCCATTGATCGTGCTCGGAACGATGGGAGCGTTTCTCGGAGTGTGGCTGATCGCACTCTTGTTTCGCGAGCCACGTGGCGTAAGCAAACCTTAGCGTGTTCCTGCAAACGAACTCTACCGCTCATGAAAAATCGAATCAAAGCCTAAGACGATTTTCTTTTCTTCGCCCGTGCTTTCTGCTTTTTCTTTTTCGCTTTGTCTGAATCCTTCTGCGCTTTAGCCTTCATTTTCGCACGAGCTTTCAGTTGCTTTTCTTTGGCAATCTGTTCCGGCGACAGGATCGCCGATTTGCGCGGTCGCGGAATGCAAACGACAAGCATTCCCAGCACGACGAAAGCAGCTACTAATGCATAAGCTAAATTGTATTCAGTCTGTGGATACATCGGTTGTCGATCTTTTGATACAGCCCATTCAAATTTCTGAAGCCCCAGTTTTTGTCTTGTAGGGGGACTTCCAGTTTAATTCATCTGAACCCAATTGGCACCTGATTCAATTGAAAAATGTCCTGTGATTCGGCGGTGCCAGAGTCTCGTGATGCTGCAAACGTCGGATTGTTGGGGTCGTGCAATTCATCCGTTGGAAATGGGAGGAGTCAACTCAAACGTTCGTTCAGATATTCGACAACTTCGCCCCCGTCATCTGACCAAGGAATTTCTGATTGTTCACCGGACTCCATCCATTTGACTTGCACGACTCCGGCCGCCAGTTCGTCGGCGCCGGCGATGATGGTCGCCTGAAAGCCGCGTCGATCAGCGTACTTGAATTGTTGATTGAGCTTTTTCGCATCAGGATACACTTCGACTTTTAGGCCGGATTGCCGCAGAGTCGCCGCCATGCTGATGTAGTCGGACAGTCGAGTTTTATCGAATTGCACAATCAAAACATCGGCTGTCGTTTTGGATTCTGGAATCATGTTCAGCGACTGCATAGCGGCCAACAAACGATCCAGCCCTAATGAAGCTCCGATCCCTGGCAACTCTTGTTTGGTATACAGTTGAGCCAAATTGTCGTAGCGTCCGCCAGAGCAAACGCTTCCGATTGTTGGCAGGTCGCCGAGAAACGTTTCGAAAATGGAGCCCGTGTAGTAATCCAAGCCGCGCGCGATTGAAACGTCGATCTGCAAGTGCTCCTGTCCAATGCCAACGGCTGATGTCGCAGCAATGATTTCACTAATCTGAGCGTGGCCCAATTCGGCAAGTTCGTTGCCAGCGCACAGCTTTTCCAGTTGCTTGAGGATCTCCTCGTTGGTTCCGGAAATTTCCGCCAATTGCAAAATGTTGTTGACTTGCTCTTCGGTTGCCGGAGTCACCTCAAGCATTTCGTCTTTAACTTTGTCTCGTCCAATTTTGGGAAGTTTGTCGAGTGTGCGAAGCACGGCGACGCTGGACTCTAGCAGGCCGAATTTTTCTAACAGTCCATTGAGTACCTTGCGATTGTTCATGCGAATCGAAAACTTCTCGAACCCGATGGCTTTCATCAAATCAAAGATCACCATGGCGGTTTCGATATCGCTGGCGATCGAAGTCGTGCCGATTGTATCAAAATCGCATTGCGCAAATTCACGATAGCGACCTGCCTGTGGTCTTTCTCCTCGCCAAACGGTGCCAATGTGGTAACGCTTAAATGGCAGGCCAAGTTCGTTGGCGTGTTGGGCGACAAATCGAGCCAGTGGAACCGTCAAGTCGAATCGCATGGCAACATCTCGCTTGCCGTGCATGAAGCGATACATCTGCCGATCTGTTTCTTCACTGCCTTTGCCGCAGAGGATTTCCGCATATTCGAGTGTCGGTGTATCGATGGGCACAAACCCATAGCTTCGATAGACGTTGCGAGCGGTCTCCATCAATCGTTCGCGCGGAATCATCGACTCAGGAAGAAAGTCGCGAAAGCCACTGAGCGTTCGAGGGGTAATGAGTTGATTTGACATGGGCGGACTGCTGCGGGATTAATTCAAAATGGATCAGCGTAAATTTGACATCGGTTCCCAAGATTCAGTGAGTGCAAGAGGCTCAATGAATAATCGGCAAGCCGACTGGTTTGGGTGTTCGAAACGTGTATGGGTTACTGAACCTGGCGTTGGCATACTCGGCGATTTGTTCTGGCATTTCGAAATACCGATCAAACGTGTAATCGTCTTCATATTCGCATTGTTCGGTGGTGTATTCGCGGCATATATTGGGTCGCGATTCATAGATGCCACAGCGGTTATCCGATTGCAGATGTTTGCAAGTTGTATGTACCAACAAGTACCAGCTATCGTCTTCGGTAAATATGGTGGCGCGATCATGAAGCAAGTACCAACGTAGGTAGTCGAATTCATCGAGCGTTTCTGGTTTGTCGATTGGCAATGAAAAGTACCGACAGCATTTTGCTGAGCAATGGTCGCAGAGGACTTCGCCCGGCTTGAGTTCACTTCGTTTGACTTGGACGCGAGGTTGCTTGTTCATGTTCGGCTAATATCGGAAAATCTAGAAAGGTTGCAATAACACCGGTAAATCGACGAACAACCGAACAGCTTTGGTTGAACCGATGATTCTTAGAAGTATTTAATCAGCGCTTTGCCTGCGACGAACTTGTTTTCGACACAATGGAAGTTTGCGTGTTCCAATCACTCGGGTGATCACTGGGGCAATCACTATTGGCAATTTGCTACAGGTCGCTAACACTAACAAATTGGTACTTGATCGAACAGGCGCTGCGGCGCCGCAACGGGTAGGGAGACAGTCTGAAAGCAGGTTTCGTTGCTAAGGATAGAAAGATAATCGGAGTCGTTTTTAGGCCGTCGTCGGTCCTGCGGATGGTCGTCTGGCGCATCACATAAATAGCGCATCACACAAGGGAATGTTTTTGAGGTTTCAAACACTTATTTTTGCAAATGGATTCACCTCGATGTTGGGCGATGCGCTGACGATGATCGCAATGTTTCTCGCTCCATTCGTTGCGTTTGCATTGATCATCCATTGGTTCGAGCGCGTCACCCAGCAGCGATTGGCCGAGCGGTTTGGTTGGGGCAGCGTGTTGTGGACCGGTTGGTTGGGGACTCCGATCCATGAACTCAGCCACGTCGCGATGTGTCACTTGTTTCGTCACCGTGTTGATGAAGTTGCCTTGTTCCAGCCGGATCGGGAGTCGGGACGGTTGGGGTATGTGAGACACTCTTGGAAGGCAGGCAACTGGTTCGAGGAAATTGGAAACCTCTTTATTGGCATTGCTCCCTTGATGGGCGGTTCAGTCGCACTGACCATTTTGTTTTGGGTGTTTTATCCATCGGCAGCCAATGCAGCCGTCGAGGTCACACAATCGACGGAGGGGGCGGGCGGAATCATTGATCAGACTTCGGCGGTGGCTTGGCAAATCGGATCCGAGATTCTCGCATGGCAAAATCTATTCACGCCAAGGTTTTGGATTTTTCTGTATCTGGTGCTGTGCGTCGGAAGTCACATGGCTCCCAGTCGTAGCGACTATAACGGCGCATCGCGCGGAGTGTTTTTGGTTGGAGGAATCTTGCTGGGTACCACGCTGTTGTTGGCCGCTTCAGGAGTTGAACCAACAAGAATTATCGGTGCGTTCGTCGGTGCTGCGGGACCGTTGTTTGCGATTCTTGGTTTGACTGTGCTGTTGTGCTTTTTGGCAACCGTGGTTGTCTATTTGTTCACGGCGTTCATTCCTCGTTTCTATAGCCGACGAATGGACTAGCGAAGTAGGCGTGAGTTTGTTTTGGTCGCTGGGTTTGTTGCGACCTTGATTGCTACGAGTTCCCCAGTTTTCCCCGAGTTCCACAAGATTTCCAGAAAAACTGAAAAACGTGTCTAATGAATCTTGTGGCGACGCGTTCTCTCTTTGAACCGCGAAAAAAACGGAACGATTCATGAAAGATGATTTCGGTTCGTCTGAACGAAATGGTCGTTTGGGCGACGAATTGGCTCATCCCGACCTGTTGGGTTCGGATGCTCCGACAAGCAGACAGTGGATTCAGTGCGCGATTGATGAGCACGAGAGTTCGTTGTTGCGCTATGCCCATCATTTTGTTCATGACTTGGAAACGGCACGGGATGTCGTGCAAGACACTTTTTTGCAGTTGTGTAAACAGACCAACGACGAGATTAAAGACCGCGTGGCTCAATGGCTTTTTACGGTCTGTCGAAATCGTGCGATTGATATTTGTCGCAAGGAGGGGCGGATGAAAACGGCCCACGAGAATGTACTGGTTGATCAAGTCGACCCGCTCCAAGGGCCGACCGCCGGAATCGAAAAGGCCGAAGCTGCTGAAGGATTGGTTCAGCAAATTTCGCGTTTGCCGAACAATCAGCAAGAAGTCTTACGATTGAAATTTCACGCTGGTTTGAGCTACAAGGAAATCGCCGATGTCACCGGGTTAAGCCGAACCAATGTTGGATTCTTGCTGCACAAGGCAATCGCCCGTTTGAGGGAACGACTCACTCAAATTCCGATCCAGCAACCCGATACTTGATGATTGGGGATCGAATGCTTCAGCGCCGCTGAAGATTGCCCCGGAAATTTTCGCCTTCGGAATTTCACCGAACACTTTCAGCCGATTTGATTAGGCAACATGATGATTGATAAAGACGATCCGAGATTGACCGATTTTGTGCTGGGCGAGTTAGACGCCTCGTCACATGCGGAAATTGCGGCAGAAATAAAGCGGAGCCCGGAGTTGGCAATCATCGTGGCTGAGATTCAGCAAATGGTTGGTCTGGTTGGCGAATCGTTCTTGTCGGAGCCATCGCTGCAATTGACGGATGCCCAAAAGAGTGAGCTGATGGCATTCAGTTCTAAGCCAGCTCCAGAAACGACTGACGGTCGCGAAACTAGCAGCCTTGATTCAGGTTTCGAATATTCTGCTTCACCATCCAAGACGAATCGCAAACAATCCAACACTGGTTTATGGAAAATGGTAGCCGCTTTGGCCGCTGGCTTATTGGTCATGGTTAGTGGCTGGTGGGTTATTTCCCGGCCTCTTGCGAACCATGCAGTTGCAACACGAATGGAGGCAACAAGTAGCGTTCCAGAAAGTGTTGATTCAGATGCGGCAGAACTTGAAGAGGAGCTGATGTCGGCTTCTTTGAGTGGGGATAAGTCGGAAGCAGAAACGCGTTTCAGCAAAGCCGCGCCGATGCCAGGTCTCGATTCGGCATCAGAAAAATTTGCTGGTGGATTGAAGCTTGATCGTGGTATTGCCCGTTCGCAAGAACAAGCCTCAAAAGCTTTGTCCAAAAAGAGCAAAGCGCCTGCGACTCGCTCAGCACGCGAAATTCAGGCATTGGCTCAAGGCGATTCTGTTGATCGAATGAGGAACGCTGATTCGAAAAGTAATCAGTCTTTTTATTCCGATCCCTCTGTTCCCGATTCTTTTAAACCGGGAATCGATTCAGCAGAACAAAACATGCAAGCCGGAGCAAGCAAGCAAGCGGGCCAGTCGTTGGGACAGTTGCCCGATACTGCTCCCAATGCTGCTCCCAACGCAGCTCCCAACGCAGCTCCTTCCTTTGCAATGGAAGGCAAGTCGAAAGGTAAGGTAAAGGGCGATCCGTCTGGTCAGCCCGCAATCATTGTTACTGAGGGCGAAAACGCTGTTCAGAAAATTGCCGGCCTGGAAAGTGACTCGTTGGATCGTCAGCTGGCAGAACTTGGAGGAGAAAGTTTCGGCGGAATGCGTAGCTCCAAAATGGGCGGTGGCGGAATGGGTGGCGGAATGGGCGGTGGCGGAGCGGGTGGTAGAAAGGGCGATGGTTCAGAAGCGGCCGATGAACTTGCTTTTCGCTCCATGCGAAGCGGCCGAGAGTATCGCAGCCCCACCGATCAGCCTGAATCCGAGGGTGAAGGATCCGAAAGCGGTGAATCCGATGAGATGGGGTTTGCCGATGACGGCTTCGGCACAAAAAAAGATCTTGTTCTACGTGAGCTTGCAAGGGCGAAAAGAGGCGCCGCGAATACAAACGAAGTAATGGGCAGAGATCAAGCCGGCGAACCAATGTCACCACAAGAAGGGTTGGCTAGAGAAAAAACTGCTGAACGATTGCTGGCCGATGAACTGGGTTCTGATTTCGTGTTGCTTCCACAAGCGAACGCGGCGATGCCGGCGAAACAAGCCAAGCCGCAACAGCAGTTTGGCCTGAGCGAAGATGGTGAGGCTGAAAAGGCTGCTCAGGTTGAAGTTCCCAATCCTGGTCAGGCGGTAGAGCTGGTTCCTGCACTCACGCCAAGTAAAGCCAAAGAATTGGCGTTGATAATTACTGATAGTGTTGACCCGCTCGACAATAACGAGATTCAAATCCTCGCTGCCATTCCAGAGGATGCGCTTGAGGCAAAAGTTGCGTCGCTCGCACCAAAAGCAGACTCTCTGGCCAAGAATCAGTTTGGTTTTGAAAACGGCATCATCGTCCTAAAGCCAGCCGACCCTAACCTGAAAAAGGTTGAAGAAATGGTTGGCGCATTGGCCATCGAAAACAACGTGCCGGTAAAAATGTTCGCGAAAATTCCATGGCAGTTCCAGGTTCAGGAAGCCCTTGATGTTCGTAACCGGGATGTGCGGCGCACCAGTACATTGAAACAATGCCAGGCATGGGTTTTCAAATTCCCATGGCACTTGGTTTGGTGATGGTGTCGCTTGGCCAAATTGAATGCTTGGAAATTACCTCTGACCTTGGAGCGTTGGGTTGGTTTTCTTCGCCAATTGCCAAACGTCAGCCAGCGCCAATCAATGCTTTGCCTTGGCCGTTTTTGTCTTTGGCGATTTGAAGATTCCGTCCAGCCGTCACAGGCGGAATCGAAATTTCGACTTTCTGTCCGAGCTTGATTCCGGTTCGCATTCCGGTTGTCAGGATTCTTGCATTCATTCGGACGCTGGCAAAACTTCTTGTGAACCGCACTGCCCCGTCCGATAAATACCGATAGCACAGTGAGTCGAAGGAGTCGAATCCCCATCTTGGAGTCTGGGGCGCTGGGAGCCATGTCTAATTGGTTTTTATCAGTCGCATATTCAGATCGGGGTAGACAATGTCAAAAATCATTCGAGTTGTAACACGCGCTTCCAACGGCTCTCTAAGAACAAAAGACTTTGAGAACTTTGACGACATCAGCCAGTTGCATGACAAGATTGGAATCGACGACTGTAGCACTGATCTAAGCCTTCGCGGACTGCCTGTTTTCCGTGGGTTGGTTGGGCCAATGCCTGAATCGAAGGATGTCGCTCGTTATGAATCACCTGAGGTGTTCGAAAGTCAAACCAAGGAATGGGCGCAAGCCAAAACGAAGCGTCGTCGCCGTCGATCGTCTGCGGCTGTCGCGGCAACTCAGGAAGGTAAGTCAGCCGTTCCAATTCCAAACATCGCGATCAACCCAACGATCGTCGCTCCAGTGGTTATAAGCTCATAACGCCGTGGGCGAAGTCTCGAACTAACCGGCTCCA
This sequence comes from uncultured Pirellulaceae bacterium, assembly GCA_964589435.1. Taxonomy (GTDB): domain Bacteria; phylum Planctomycetota; class Planctomycetia; order Pirellulales; family Pirellulaceae; genus Mariniblastus. The sequence goes on along the minus strand of CAZPTT010000009.1, from coordinate 47,640 downwards.
TCGAAGTGTGATCGCTCTTCGAAACGGATAAGACCCGGTAACGCCCTCAAACGGGCGTTTTTTTATGCGCTCACCTCAAGGTTTGAAGGAAGAGCCCAGGAAACGCTGTGTCGCAGTTGGCGTGCCGCTGAACGAAACGCAATGCCGTTCAACAGCCAAGTGATTTGTAGCTTGAATCGTCAAGAGTCGCGTGCAGCGATCGGGCGTTGCGACGACATCCACTACTTCAGTGCTGGCGTGTCTTTGTGTCACATGCGACGACCTTTTTTCGTCTCGCTTTCTCCAGGAAATCATTCGGTCAAGATTGCTATCAGTCGATTCGTCGTGATAAACCTTAACGAACATGGCTGTTGTGATTTGTTGCGAACCATTTTTTGCGGGGTTCGTATTACATCTGCCAGGGATGCACCAGCCAACCCGATGACCGGCCAACTTTGACATACCGTTGTCATCGCTTCGCCATTCTTCATCTTCTTGGGTTGTATGGATCACGCGGACGAAAGTTGTTTCAATTTTTTTGACCGCGGTAGAAACATGATCTATTTTTCATCGGTCTCTATTTAATTTTTGCGCCAACGATAGGCGCTCAAATGGGCCGGTTCCTGATTTGATCAAAACAGCCCTTCACCGCGTCGCTCCCAAATTTAAGTCGCAGTGTTGAGTGAGTTGGTCACCCCAATAGGATGGCAATTTTTAATGGAAAATTTCTCACTGATGAGCCTTTACCCCAAGGCCAAACGATTGAGCGTCGCCGCAAAATCAAAGTTCGTGAGTTTTGGATTCGCGAGTTTCCTTGGCACAGCCTTGATGTTTTGCATCAACGTTCCCTGCTCTGCTCAAGCTCCTTCCGCGCCCGGTCAATTTGAGGTCGTTGATGCCGCCACTGTGAACCCCAATCGGGTGACTCAGTCGGCCAAGCAGTTTCTTGAAGAAGGTGCAGCGTTCGAGCGGAGTCGTCAGTGGGGCGAGGCCTTAAGCCTTTATCAAAACGCGCTCAAAAAGATTCCGGCGAACCAAGAGCTCTTGCAGCGACGCGCCGTCGCCAGAATTCACTACGACTTGGAACGTCGTTACTCCGACTCCAGTTTCGTTCGCACGATTGAGACGACCGATGCAAACACGGCATTAAATGTGTACGCAGAGGTCTTGCTGAAAGTGCAATCCTATTACGTCGACCAACCGAATTGGGCCGACTTGGCCAGCTATGGATTGACCAGTCTCGAAGTCGCCCTGATGTCACCTGAGTTTCGCCAAGTCAACATTCCCCATGCTTCCGATGCTCAGATCCGATCGGTAATCCTTTCGACGCGTCAGCGGCTTTCCAAAGTCACCGTCGACAATCGCCATGATGCCTATATCGTGGCCAGCAGCACTTCGAAGTCGCTTCGAGATGCCCTTGGGTTAAGTACTCAAGCGACGGCTTACGAATTCGTATGTGGTGCGATCTCAGCACTCGATCCGTACTCGGCGTTTATGTCGAGCAACCAATTCAGCGAAACGATGTCACAGATCGAAGGCAATTTTGTCGGGCTGGGTGTCGAGTTGCGAACCCATCAAGACCATCTCGAAATCGTCAGCGTGATCAATGGTGGTTCGGCAAGCCAAGGTGGAATCGTCAAGGGCGATCGTGTCACCGCTGTCGATAAACAGGGCGTACTCGATGTCGGAAGCGAGCGAGCTGCGGATCTGATGCGTGGTGTCGAAGGTTCTTTTGTTGCGATCACTGTCGATCGTGGCAACGGCCCGCAAACGATCAACTTAGAGCGTCGGCGCGTGGAAATTCCTAGTGTCGATCAAGTTGGTATCGTCGATGAGGCTGCTGGTGTTGGCTACATTCGCTTGACGAACTTTCAAAAGACCACCGCCCGTGATTTTGATGAAGCGTTGTGGAAACTGCATCGCGATGGGCTTCAATCATTGATTGTTGATGTTCGAGGCAACCCCGGTGGATTACTTTCAGCTTCGGTTGAAGTTGCCGATCGCTTCATCGGTCAAGGCGTAATCGTTTCGACTCGCGGACGCAATCCGATGGAAGACTACACTCACCGAGCCAACGTTGCGAGCACGTGGCGAGTTCCGTTGGTCGTGTTGGTCGATGAAAATTCCGCCAGTGCCAGTGAGATTTTTGCTGCAGCGATTCGTGATCATTCTCGCGGAACGATCGTCGGCCATCAGAGCTACGGAAAAGGAAGTGTTCAGGGTATTTTCCCACTCAACGTTTCTGGCGGCGGCGTTCGACTAACAACCGCGAAGTTCTATTCCCCGACCGGCAAAGCGATCAGTGAGGTCGGAGTTGCCGCCGACGTGCTGGTTCATGAAACAGCGAAGCCAAATCCCAGTACGATGGTGGGTGAAGACAATGGCTTGCGAGTCGGTATTCAAACGGCTCGTCGATCTGCCCTGCAGCCATCGGCTCCGACGAGCTCGATTGGTCGGGCATCGACTCCTCAGCGAGCGAAAGTCGCAGGCCGCTAGTGCATTGTTCCAATTTGATTTTAGGATGAGCCGTTTTGGCGCTAGCCACGGATTCGTCGGAAAAACCGGGGCTAGCGCCCAAACGGCTCACATGAAGAACCGGAACTTTGAATTGGAACAAAGCATTAGTCTTGGATAGTTCAGGAGCGTGCCGTCGAGATGACCGTCACGCTGCCCGTTTTGCATCTTGAGCCTCCAGCGATGTGCGATTTGTACATCGCTTTTTCTATGCGCCGACCAGTCCTCGGAAAACCGTTAAGGTTCGTGGCTGGCTCCGGTTCCATATCGGAAGGCAAGCCCGTTTGGTTTTGCCCATTTCAAGCGAGTAACAAGCAATGATTTCTTCGCCTTTGGATCGCGTCTTTCTTTCTGCACGTTGGCGATCCCTGGTCATGCTTAACTGGGAAATCGATCCGGATATTCTTCGATCCGAAGTTCCCTTTGGAACTGAGTTGGATTTCTTTGAAGGTCGGACGTTTGTTAGTATCGTTGGCTTTTTGTTCGACCAAACTCGCTTGCTGGGCGTGCCGATTCCGTTTCACCGTCAGTTTGAAGAGTTGAACTTGCGATTCTATGTTGCACGTCGAGAGCAAGATGAATTTCGGCGCGGAGTCGCATTCATCAGTGAGCTTGTTCCTAAATGGGCGATTGCCTATACCGCTCGGCGGTTTTACAACGAGCACTACATCTCGGTGCCGATGAAGCACCAGATTGAAAAAGGTGACGACGGCTCCATTGCGGCGCGATATCAATGGATGTCGCCAACGCCTCAAGCCAAGAGTCAGTGGAGCCATGTAGCGGCCCGAGGAATTGGGCCACCAGTTCCGTTGGAAGACGCTTCGCTTGAGCAATTTATCGCCGAACATTATTGGGGATATTCTCAGCAGAGAAATGGCAGCACGTTTGAATATCAAGTCAAACACCCCGCGTGGCGCGTCTGGCCTGCGACAGAAGTAGAATTTCAATGCGACGTCGAGGGCTTGTACGGAGCGAAGTACTCGGAAGTTTTAAACCGATCTCCAGATAGTGCATTCATTGCCGATGGATCAGCAGTCACGGTCTCTTTTCCTCGCCGGATCCAGGCGGCTGCGTGCTAAATTGGCAGCGAGCTTTGGAAACTGGCCGCACTTGGAATGGATGAATGAATGGATCGTTGGATGGATCGATGGATGTGCCAGCCGAAGGAAGCCTCGAACTGATTGGCTCAATTTTCTCGCGTTATGAAATCGTCGTTGGCGACTTCAATTTTTACCGATAGAAGCTACCATCAGACAAGTCAAATGGCGTGACGAAATGGCTTGAAGAAATCTACCTGGGCTTGATGACCGGTAGCCAGAGATCGACTCCTGAGAATTTCCGAACGCTGTTGGATTGTCTGGCAGCCATTTGATCGCTTGCTTACTTTCTCTAACACAATATTCTGCCCTGCACTCTGCGAACCAAATCAATGGCCAACATGGAAGAATTCGTCGAATTCGATGAACTGCTTAACCGCTCTGCAGATGAAAAAAACCGAGACCTGCAACGGCAAGGCCGGCTGAAGCATTTGATCTCGGCGTCGCAGTTGACGCCGGAACTGCTTAGTAAATTATGTCGGTCGGCGGATATGATTCGTCGGATGGCTCGGGATCGAGAAGGCAATCGACGGCTACGCGAATTGCTGGCGCACAAGCGAGCGATGCTGTATTTCACCCAACCATCGACGCGCACGTTTCTTTCGTTCATGGCAGCCTGCCAGATTCTTGGCCTGACGTGCAACGAAGTTCGCGACCCGAAGACGTCCTCAGAGGTCAAACGCGAATCTCGGATGGACTCGATTCGAATGTTCAGTAGCTACTTCGATGTCATAATCATGCGTTCTCAGATTGCCAACTTCGCAGAATGTTGCGCGTATTTGATGAATGGATTGGAGAATCACGAGCAACGCTCGGTTCCTATCGTCAACGCGGGAGCGGGAAGTGATGAACATCCGACGCAAGCGTTGTTGGATTTCTATACCATTCAACGCACGTTTGATTTTGACGAAAGTTCGATTTCGAAATCATCCAGAATTGCGGAGCTCAAACAAAAGTATCCAGATTTGACGCGTGGCCCAGCCAACAAAACGTATTTGTTTTGCGGAGATATTGGACGAGGGAGAACGGTGCGATCGTTGGCGATGGTTTTGTCACAATACGAAAGTGTCAAACTGTTTTTTGCTGTTCCCAATCATGACGAGCTTCGTTTGGGCAACGAGTTGAGAAAGCGGTTGGAAAGTCGTGGCGTCGAAATCCAAGAGTTCGATAGTTTGGACGCAACTCACAATGGACAGCCCTTGCTCAGCCAAGTTGATTGTTTCTACATGACGCGGATCCAACGAGAGCACAATTCCGAACAGGCGGAGTCGGAGATTGGAGCGCTTGATTTGTCTCCATTTCAATTGACGCTTAATCGCGTTGCTCGCCTGAAAGATTACGCGCCGATTCTGCATCCATTTCCTCGTGATAGCGTGATTGATGAGATTCCTACCGCCGTGGATAACGATTCCCGCGCCATGTATTTTCGACAGGCGCGAAATGGCATGTGGGCACGGGCGGCACTGCTGGTTCATCTGTTCGACGCCGCTGATACTTTGTTTTTTGCCCACGACGACATCTTTGGTTCATAGGAATTCGGCAAACTATCAACGCCACGCATTCGAGACAAATGTTCTGCATCAAAAAAACGCGGACAATCTTCGAGGATTTGAGATGGAACCTGAAGAAAGTAAGAGCAATCGAGATAAGGACAATAAGTCCGAGTTAGCTGGTGAGCAATTGGATTTGAAGCCAGGCACGACTTTCGAAACTAAACCTGGTCTTGGGTCGATCGTCTATCATGGTTTCATTCGACGCCTTCGTTTTTTGGTAGTCGGTTTACATCTGGCAACTTTCTTTGCCTGTTTTGCTAGTTTCGATTGGTCTGCGGATCTTTTCGCGCACTTTCGAGTTCAATATTGCCTGCTATTGTTGGCCAGTTCGGTGGTCTTGATTGCGATGAAAAGTTGGCGGCTGTTGCTAGTGTCGCTAATTTGCTTGACCGTCAATTCGTCTTGGGTAGCTCCCTACCTGGTTGGCGGATTGTCTCCAGGTTCACCCGGTGCAACTTCATTGGTTGAATCGACTTCCCAAACTTATCGAGTCCTCTCGCTCAATGTGCTGACTCGCAACAAGCAACATCAGTCGGTTATTGATCTCATTGAGGCGTCCGATCCGGACTTTGTTGTGCTCATGGAAATCAACTCGCGATGGCAAGCCAAGTTGCAGGACAGTCCTCTCTTGGAACGATATCCATTTGTGGAATTCGTGCCTGACGATTTCGGAAACTTTGGCATTGCCTTTCTGTCAAAATTCAAATGGAGTGATCTCGAAGTGGTCTACGTTAAACCGTTGGATTTGGCTTCGCTGGTCATTGAGTTGCCGTTACAGTCATCAGGCTCGACAGTCGCGGTGGCTCAATCGTTTCAGATTGTGGCAACGCATCCGATTCCCCCGATCGATAAGTTTCGAACGGCGGCGCGTGACACCCAGTTGATGGACATGGCGGGTCGCGTGCGGCAAGAAAATCCTGCAATGATGGTTGGCGACTTCAATTTGACGCCTTGGTCGCCCCGGTTCTCGAAAGTCATCGAAAAGAGTGGCACGTCTGATTCGGCAATTGGTCAGGGAGTTGAGCCGACTTGGTATGTGTTTCCGACGATATTTGGCGGATTGAAAATTGATCATGTGCTGGTCAACGACCACGTCCGAGTTCTCAAACACGAGGTTCTCCAGGATGTCGGGTCAGATCATCGAGGTGTTCTCGTTGATTTCATGTTGATTGACGACAAGAATTGAACCGGATCGCCGGCCAAAATTCGGTCATCGCGATTGATCGCCGACTCGTTGAGCGTGAGCCGGTGGTGTCAGTCCGGTTAATCCCGATATTCAAAACGGCTCCGAAAATAGGGGTTTTTCGCTTCGGTCGTGTCCTGTCATGTGCAACAGCCAGAATTGATTGTTGTTTTCCAATTGGGTGGCCAACACCACGGGATCTTCAGTGTTTATCGATCCAAGCCGATGATTAGAAAGCGGAGCCCAAGTTTGGCGTCATTTTAGGATAATGCCCGAAATCGTTGGCAGTCCCATTTGGGTGTAAGTATACTTAGGTTGGGTGTTTGAGGCGGAATGCGGGGCATCTCGCACAACTTCAAATACTTTGACCACCCTCGCGTCTGTGCGAGAATCAGAGTTAGTTGGCAGTCCAGTTCTTGAGGTAATCGCCTTGATTGGCGGAAGAGGTAAATTCGATGAATTTGATGGGCAAGATTTTTACGCTTTTGATTTTCTTCATGAGTATTTGCTTTCTTGTGATGGCCGTGATGGTCGGAGCATCACACCGTAACTGGAAGAAAGTCGCCTCTGAGAACAAGGCGGACGCCCTAGCAACTAAAAAGTTGCTGGATGAAGCCAAGGGCAACACAACAGAGAAGACTAAGGCTCTTAATTCCGAGCAGGTTTCTCGAGCGATGCAACTGGCTCAGTTGGAATCACAACTGAAGATGTCGATTGATAACTTCAATCAAAAAGAATCACTCTTGAAAGCCGAACAGGTGATCAGCCAGGAAAGGCTTCGCCGACTAGAAGCGGCTGAATCACGTCTTGCCCAGCAGGATAAAGAAGTTGCTCTTCTTAAACAGCGTAACCTTGAGTTGAATGCCGACGTCGCTGACAAATTCACACTTGTGCGAGCCTTGACCAACGAAGGTTTCGAACTGAAAAATCAAGTTTCCGTTTTGGAAAAAATGCAGAAAGAACTGAGTGCCGATCTGACCCAACGCATGAAGGTCATGCGAGCCAACGGGCTGAAGCCAGATTCATTGACCGATCACATTGTGCCGCCGCTCGACGGAGTGGTTACCAAAATTGGCCAAAGCAGAGACTTGGTCGCCATCAGTATGGGAACCGATGACGGAATTCGCGTTGGCCATGTCTTCGATGTTTATCGTGGCGATCGCTACATCGGAAAGGTTACCGTGACCAAGACAGAGTTCAATGTCTCTGTCGCGCGTACCAACAAGGACTTCATGCAAGATATCGTTCGCGAGGGAGATCATGTCACTAGCCGATTCTGAATTCTCAGAAGATCCGGGGATGGAAGATGGGTTTGGTACAGAAGGATTCGACGAGGGCATGGAGATGTCTGAAGGCGAAGTCTCGGCTCCCAACCTCCCTGCCCCGCCGATGTACCGTAAACAGTCGTTCAGCATTTATTCAGTGATGCTGATCCTAAGTTTTGTTTTTCTACTCGTCGCGACGATCATGTTTTTCATGGAAGCCGGACGATTGGAAGGCAACTAACGACTTCGACGATTTCATTCAATTGAATAGGTCGTCACTACCGATTTATTGAGTCCAATACCACTTTGAGCGCCAACGATGTCTGATATTCTTGACGACGCCGATATTGCAAACGACGAATTGATCGTGCCAGAATCAGATGATGTCGGTATGACTTCGGATGAAAGCCCAGTCGATTCCGCCGATAGCGAAGTCGAAGAAAAGAAGAAGCCTGCGTTCACAGTTTTTGACGCCATGCTTTTGATTTCATTGATTTGTATCGTCTTGGCAACGTTGATGTTGGTGTTGGAGATCAACAAGTTTGGCCCCTTTCCAGGCAGCTTCCCTTGGCGTATCGACGAAGTCTAAGCAAGTCGTTCGTCCGCTTTTTTGCGTTGATTTTCGCTGTCAGATTCTAGCTGCCTGCTGTTTGAGAACTCTTCTGGGTGAGTCCTCTCCTACGCGTGCGGCTACCTAGCGCTCTATCTGAGCCCGACGCAAAAGGTGTCGCCATTTCTGATTTTAGCTTTGCCGATTCGGTCATCCAATCGTGTGGATTTTCGGCAAGCCTTTCTGGGGGCATGTTGGCCCTCGCTGCAATCGCATAGCAGCGGTTCGGCATTGCGCTCGGCGTGAATCGCGTTTCTTTTTGGGTGCACTTTTGATTTTGATTCTAGTATCCCTACTTGAATTCTCCCGCTTAAATTCGTGGACTGTTTCACACCGTAACATACGCGATTCGCGCGACGCGAAATCTTTCCAAAAAAACGTTCGACGCATTCACTGCTTTGCAAGACACGGATTCTGCAACCCGTTAGAATGTGTGCTTGGAGCGGTGTGTCCGTTTCCGTAATTTGGTCGCGATGAGAAACGGTGGAATTCCTTGGACAAAAAAGACTCAACCTTGTTTGGCGATGTCCCGGCTACGAATGTTCCGATCGCAGAGCTTCATAAAAGTTCTCAGCTACTTTTGGATAACGTCGCCCAAGTTGTGTTGGGAAAACAGGATGTAGCCAAGCTGTGCCTGGTCGCATTATTCGCCGGTGAACATGTTTTGCTTGAGGATGTGCCGGGCGTTGGTAAGACGTTGATGGGTAAGGCGCTTTCCCGCAGCGTGGACGGAAATTTTTGCCGCATTCAGTTCACGCCGGATTTGTTGCCCAGCGACATTGTCGGAAGCTCCGTTTTCGACACCAAGAACTCAGAATTCGTTTTCAATCGGGGCCCGATCTTCAGCAACTTTGTGTTGGCTGACGAGATCAATCGTGCTCCGCCTAGAACGCAAAGCGCTCTGCTGGAGGCGATGAGTGATTGCCAGGTTAGCGTTGACGGGCAAACCCATCCGCTGGCCCAACCGTTCATGGTGATCGCGACTCAGAATCCATTTGAGTTTGAGGGAACCTATGTGTTACCCGAAAGCCAGTTGGACCGTTTCTTGCTTCGAATTTCGATGGGCTATCCCGATCGAGAGTTCGAAGCTGAAATATTCAAGAACCATCGACAAGGCGAACCCATTGAAGCCCTTGAGGCAGTCTGCGATTGGCGGCGCGTTCTCGATATTCAGTTGGCAGTCCGGGAAGTTGTTGTCGATGACTCAATTGCTGATTACATGCTGGATGTCATCCACGCGACACGTGATTCGGCAGACCTGAGTTTCGGAGTCAGCACACGTGGTGCACTATCGTGGTATCGAGCCGTCCAGTCGTTAGCTTTCATTGATAGCCGTACGTTTGCGATTCCTGATGATGCAAAGGACCTTGCAGTTTCGGTTCTCAGTCACCGCGTTCAGCAACGTGGCGGCGTCCAAGGGGGGCGACGCGACGATGTCGAAGCGATCATTCGTGAAATCGTTGGGCGAATTCCACTTCGGAGCTAATGTCCGATTCCACTTTGTTGGTAAGGTCGATCCGATCGGCGATTCGAACCAATCAGCCCGACTGAATCGTTATTTCAATCTTTTACAGCCAGTTTGACGTCCCGATTTGCTAACCAGAAACGACCGATGTTCCCAGTGCGAAAAAAGCCGTTGCGAGAAATCCGACTGACATCGGAAGGCTGGGTTTTTATGGTCGTGCTGGGGTTCATTACCGTCGGAGCCGTTCTTCGGAACGTAAATTTGCTGCTGCTGATGTCGGGTTTGATGTTTGGCCTCCTGATCATCAATTGGCGGGTCGGTGTGTTCCGTCTCAAGACCTTGTCGGCTCGTCGCTTGTTGCCACATCGTGTTCACGCTAACCAACTCGCAAATGTGCAGTGGGTTTGCGAAAATCGGTCTCATGTGTCCGCTTGGGGTTTGGAAGTTCGAGACGCAGTCAATCGAGACAATTCCAATGACGTTGCATCGTCCGACAGTCGTGAGGCCAGTAATAGTAGTCTCGAAAAAAGCGATTTGACTAATAGCGAAAATGCAAAAACAAAACGGCCGAACGGATTGATTCGGCTGATCGGTTGGTTAAAGTCGCGAGGTCAGTTAAACCCGAACGTTGCTCGTGTCGGCTTGGCTCAAGTGGCTCCCTATAAATCTGAGGCGGCTTCTTATCGAGTTTATTTTTCCCAGCGAGGGCGATACGAAGTTGGCAACGCGACACTTTCAACTTCTTTCCCATTCGGCTTGGTTGAGAGTCGTATTCATATGCCGGTCAAAGAACAGTTCTTTGTTGCGCCCGCCTTGGGAACCTTAACTCCGACGTGGGAGCGGCGCGTGCAGTCGGCTGTAGTAGGCTCGGAAGCGATCAAACGCAAACGAGGCATGGAAGAAGATGAGTTTTACGCACTCAGGCCTTGGCGCTCGGGCGATAGTAAAAAACATATCCACTGGCGCACGTCCGCCAAATATGGACTGCCAATCGTTAAGCAGCATGATCAGCAAGACAATCGTGATTTTGCAATTCTGCTAGACCTCTACGGCGACGACAGCCGATCGGAAATCGAAAAAAAACAAGACTGCGAACTGATTTTGCGATTTGCAGCTACCGTTTTGATGAATCTTGGCTCGGCAGTACAAGGTAGGATTGGCGTCGGCGTTTGCGGGCATGAATCGGATGTCTGCCACAGCCGCAATCATCGCGAAATTGTCGATCAAGCAATGCAGCTGTTTTCAATTGCCCAATTTCAGCGAGACGACGGTAGCGAAGCAGGATTCAACCAGCCGCTTGCCACCTGTTTGCTGCAGATTGCCAAAATGGTGTCAGCAAGTACGCCGTTGTATGTGATCAGCACTCGCTCTGAGACTGAAGCAATGAATTCGTTTCAGAGTTTGCCAAACAACAGTGAAGCCTTTGCCACCGAACTGCGAATTCAAAGTCAGCTTAAAGCGATTGGCTCTCAAGTTCGCTGGATCACAGTCGATTCGGACGAGTTCGCCAAGTTGTATTCCGATGTGCCGGCAACGGATCAAGAGCAAGTGAGCGCCCTCGCAGAGAAATGGAAATCTGATCATGTTACAGGTTGACCGCATCATCCGATTGACTGTTTTGCTTCTCGTTGTCGTCAGTGGCGGACTCTTGGGGCTGAGTTTGGGAAGTTTTCGCCTGACGATGATTGCTTGCGGAGGTGCCTTCCTCGGATTTCTTCTGGCTGACCAATTCAAGTGCTTTCATGTTGACGGACTGTTGGCCAATATCGCTTCGGTGACGATCCTTGTCTTGGCGATGAAAGATTTTTGGCCAGAGGATAGTACGGGGAAGCTAATTTCGGTTGCGAACCTGCTGGTTTACTTGCAAACCGTGTTGATGCTTCAAAAGAAGACGCCACGTTTGATTTGGCAGATCCTCGTTCTTAGTCTGCTGCAAGTCGTCGTTGCGGCGATTTTTAGCCTGAATTTTGAAGGTGGAATGTTGTTCCTGTTTTACTTTTTCGTTGCCGGTGTAACGATGGTTTTACAGGCTGTGTATTCGGGCAACTATGAAACGCTACGTCGAAACCGCGCGGCGGCGCTACGGCTAGGCGGCGCGGTTGGTAGTTCAAGTGCCGTTGATTTTGCTTTTGATTCTGCCGGCACGATCGGCGAGACACACGCATCAGCCGATTCAAAAAGAACCGCTCGCGAAGCTGAAACGCAGACTTTGAGTTCTCTTTCCGGTTCAGGCGAAGCCGTGCTTCTCTTTGATGTGTTGCCAAGAGATAGCCGTCCTCTTCAGAAAATGATGTGGCATGTCTCGATGTGGATGTTGTTGGGATTGCTCTTTACTTCGATCTTGTTTTACATGATCCCACGCCATGCGAAGCCATGGTTTGGTCCCGATCGCACCAAGGTCGCCACTGCCCCGTTTTCAAAATCTGTCGATCTTCAAAACGAAAACAAGATCTACCAATCAAGCGAGTTGATGTTTCGAGCCACTTTTGAAAAAGCAGGCAGTCGTGATAACAACACCGCCGTTCTCTCTCAGCCACCTTATTTTCGCGGCATGGCATTGTCGAGTCTGGTAATTGAGGACGGCAAAACAAATTGGCGCGCTCCGCATGATCGAATCCACATGGATGTTTATCAGGATTTTCCTCGCTTCCCCGGAGGGGCATCACTGGTCAAGCAGTCAATCACATTGAGTGAGACGATCGACCCGCTAATTCATACCGCCATGCCGGCATTCCGAATCAGCGGAACCCCAGAAAGTTTGGAGTTCTGCCACGAAGTTTCAGCTTTGACGCGTTGTCGAATTGATCAAAAAATTGATCTTGCTCCGTTTAAGTATGAACTCGGAACCTTGATCGACGAACTTGGTCGGATGTGCGAAGCATGGCCATACGTTGCCAACGCGCCTGGCAATCGTCAAAAACCAATGTCCGATAATTTGCCCCAATTTCGTTGGCTGACGTCGATCGACAAAGCTCGTTACCCTCGGTTGGTCAGTATTGCCGATGGTTTAGTCAAGCGGGTTCGTGGTCGTGATCCAAGTATTAGCCAGTACGATTTGATCAAGGAATTTGAGCAGTACTTTTTGGCACCGGAACGGTTTGAATACACTCTTGATTTCAGTGACTTTGATTGGGACGAGTCGCTTGATCCGGTTGAGGATTTTATTCGGAACCATCGGAGCGGCCATTGCGAGTTGTTCGCATCGGCGTTGGTTCTGATGCTGCGTAGCCAGGACATTCCGGCTCGATTGGTCGTCGGATACCACGGCGGCGATTTTAATGGTTTGTCCAACAGCTATATGGTTCGCGGCAAGCACGCCCATGCCTGGGTTGAGGCTTATCTCGCTCCAGAGGATTGCAGCAAAGAAATGCGCGAGCGGGGAGAGGCTGGCACGGGCGGCGCGTGGTTGGTCGTTGATCCAACTCCACCCAGCAACGAAGATGTCGACGATGTTGCCACCGAAGCCATCGATTTGGCTCGCAATATCTGGCAGGACTATGTGTTGGGGATGGATGCTCCTCCGACGGGCCCGAGGTCTTCGCCTCTGGCGGCTCCGTTCTATCAGTTTTTGAAAATGGCAGGTGTTGAACAGTGGTCAGACGCCATGGACGATATCAATCGAGGAAGAAGTAGCGCATTCGTTCGCTACTTGCTGGTCGCTTTGGTGCTGCTCCCATTAATGATTGCTCTAGTCGTTTCCTATTTCCGTCCATCAAGAAAGCCGAAAACGAGTGGCAAGAGATCAAGCCGGATTCGAGGTGTGTTCGCCGATGTCGTTTCTTGGATTTCACCTAGCCTTGGGCAATGGGTTAGGGAGTCGACAGCTAAAGCAGAAAAACCAACCGTATTCTACGATCGCCTGACCGGGATTCTTGAGCCATGTGGTTTGTTGCGCAAGCCCAGTCAAACCCATCGTGAGTTTGCCACGGAAGTTTCGCATTCCTTCGCTAGACATCCAGATGCGTCGTTGATCGATTCGACTGTGCGTGAAGTAACGGAGCTGTTCAACGAAGTCCGATTTGGTGGCCAAACACTTCCCGAGGATCTAACCGAACAAATTGATGTTAGCCTGTCCGAGCTTGAAAATTCGGTACGTCTTGAATCGCTTCAAAATGAGACATTGGAAAGCAATTCCGAAGGGTAACCAAACATTCGAAATGCGTACCAATACTTACCAGCATTGGACTCGCTAGTCTGTCACTTGAACGACGGATTCCTCCGGGTTGAGATGACCAATGTGCATGCCAAAACGGATTGACATGCCAAACTTTGAGGCGCCCGTCGACAAGACTTCACTTCATTTGCGTACGATCGGTTCGCGATGTTTGCTTCCACTGGATGAATACTGTGATGAATCAAAATTTTATACGAAGGCGCTTTTATCGCCTCATTATTTTGGCCACGAATTAGCACAAATACTCACGAATATGTTTTCGTTGCCTTTTGGCATCACGAAGGTTTTTGCGTAATTCGTTTCTTTTGCGGTTCGCTCTCTGCGAATTCGTGTCGTTGTTTTATCATGTTGAGTTCATAGTTTGGTTTCGCAGTTAAGATCTGCTCGTTGTTTCGGGTCTCGTTGCATGGGGTGGATGCCAGCCAACATCTAACGTGGATTGCCAGCAGTTGGTAGTTTGCAAGTGGAATCGGCAACGATCTTGACTCCCAGTTATCTTCCTTTTTTTATCGAAGCAGTGCCTGACTGGTTCAATCGTCCCAAAGGGCATCATGAAAATATTTTGGGCAAACCCAAGTGATCGAAAGATTAGCTTACTCCTCAATGAGTGCCGCCATCACGGTTTCAGCTACGGCAGTGTCGGTTCGACTTGCGATTGGGACGGGACGTTGTTTGCCATTCAACCGAAGGCAGTTGTTGAAAACGGATATTTGATCCAGCGTCGTCGAACGAAAATCGGCGTTGGAGCAACCAGTTTTGACGCGGCAGTCACTGCCTTGCGGAGCGGAACCTGTTTTGATTTACCTTGGGTTGGCTACCATTGCCGCCAAGATCTCGCCGAGGGCGTTGAGTTCTGCATTGTCGCAAACGCATTTGGCTTGCATCCGGCAAGTACTTGCCGCGTCGTTTATGTCGACGAGCAAGAAAATGAATTTGAAAAGTCTACATCCATCGGAATTGGGACTTTGCCTGTCCACGCAGCTATTGGCGAAGAGAAACTTGCCGTGACATGGAACAAAGAAACCGGCGATGTTGATTTCTTGATCGGGTCGTATTCCAAACCTGCGTCTTGGTTGAGTAAGTTGTTCATTTCGTATCTACGCCATCAACAAAAGCGGTTCGCCCAAGATGCGGGTAAACGTATGGAATCAGCGTTGGTGGTCGTCGAGGATTAGATTGCGAGGGGGCGAATCGCGCAAGCGGACTATTTATTTAATCAGTCGCTGTTGGATCGTTGCCAATAGCTGTTTGGCGACTTCCTGTTTTGAGCCTGCGATCGCTTTGACGACTTGACCGCCCGGCTCGATTAACTCAACTTCGTTTTCGGTTGAATTGATTGCGGAGACTCCGTTGAGAACCACAAGGTCACAGCATTTTCGCTCAAGCTTGGCCAACGCCCGAAAACGCGCGTCTTCTGTTTCCAACGCGAATCCAACTGTCCATTGGTCAGCTCGCTTTTTGGCACCGAGCGTTGCAACGACGTCCGGTGTTTCCACCAGTTTCAATTGCAGGACTTCGCCTGTCTTCCGAATTTTGTGATCAGCGACTTCGATGGGCCGATAGTCGCATGGTGCGGCAGCCCCGATCAGACCATCGCAATTCGCGAATTCACGCTCAGCAACTTCCAACATGTCTTCGGTTGAAATCACCGGAATCAACGTCGCTTGTTCAGGATACTCCACCAGCACCGGACCGCTGACGATGACAACTTCGTGTCCAAGTGCGAGTGCGGCCTCCGCCAGGCATCGCCCCATCTGTCCGCTCGATGCGTTACTCAGATATCGAACAGGATCAAGGTACTGGCGAGTCGGTCCGGAGGTGAGCAGAATGCGGGCCACGGTGCGGCTCCTATTTTTTCAAAATGGCTTCGATGGCCGCGAGGATATCCGTTGGCTCAGCCATACGCCCGACGCCTTTAGTTCGACAACTCAACCAGCCATCTTGCGGATCGACTATTTGAACACCGTCGTCCCGAAGTTGATTGACGTTGCGCTGGACAGCAGCTTTCTCCCACATTTCACAATTCATCGCGGGAACCGCAATGACTGATTCTGTGAAGCAAAGATACAGAGTGCTGAGCAAGTCATCCGAGATGCCGTTGGCTGCTTTGGCCAGGAAATTTGCGGTAGCCGGTGCGACGCAAAGTAAGCTTGAGGAACGTGCGAGTTCAATGTGCGCGCCAAGCGGAAACGCGGGATCGAACAAGTCGGTGACGACTGGTTTGCCTGTCAGCGCCGCGAAAGTTGCTCGTCCGACGAACTTTTCAGCCGCCGGTGTCATGATCGCGCGAACCGAATAGCCGCTTTGAACAAGCTTGCTGGTTAACGCCGCAGTTTTGAACGCCGCGACCCCTCCGGTCACGGCGATAACAATTTGGTTTTCACTCATTCGGATCGGATGTCCGGTTTAGAGATCGTCGAGATTCAATTCAGGCGTGTCTTCGAAGTCCGGAGACTCTCCGACGCCGACGCTGTTCGACGAATCGAGATAGATTTTGTCGTTGAGGATTTCCTGCAACACAATCGCCATCTTGTCCGACTTGTTCGTGTCGACCAATGGGCGAGCGCCTTGGTTCAGTTGAACCATTCGCTTTTGAATCAAAGTCGACAATTTGAATCGACCGCCAACTTTACGGACAATCGCTTCTTCTTTTAGTTCATCATACATTCAGTTAGTTCTCCGATTGCTGCAGGATGTCGCAGATATCTGTGGCGGTCTGTTCGACCGATTGATTGGTAACGATGTGGCGATAGATGACCGAAGCTTCCAGTTCGTGGCTGGCTACTTCCAGTCGCCTGGCCAGCGCTTCCTCTTTTTCCGTGCCTCGACCACGGAGGCGCCTTTCAAGTTCCTCAAGGCTGCCTGGGTGAATGAATACTGAAATTGCATCCGGAAAGATCTTTAAAACCTTGGCCGCACCCTCAACATCCAACTCTAAGACTATCCATTTCCCTTCAGAAAGACCAGTGGTTACCGGCTCTCGAAGGGTTCCATACCAATGTCCCCGTCCGAATACTTCGCAGCATTCGAGGAATTCTCCGGCTTCACGGTGTTTTCTAAATTGCTCTTCATCAAGGTAACGGTAACTAACCCCGTCCGTTTCACCCGGTCGCATCGGGCGAGTCGTACAAGACACGCTTTCCTTGATCGGCAGCGGACAGTTTTCAAACAGCGTCTTCAGGACTGTCGTCTTGCCAACGCCCGATGGGCCAGAAATGATGACCAACTCACCGCTCTTTGTTTCACCAGGTTCGTGTTTGCCACTTTCGGCCATATTCTGGACTTCCGTCTCTGATTCTTGGCGGTTGTTGGGTTGATCACTCATTCGACGTTTTGAACCATTTCTCGAATTCGCTCGATCGCCGTTTTGATGGAAATCACCCGGTTGGCAATTTCCGCATCATTCGCTTTGGAGCCGATTGTATTCGTTTCTCTCAGCATTTCCTGAATCAAAAAGTCAAGTTTGCGGCCGTTGCTGGTTTCCGCATCCATGATGTTTCCGAACTGTTGAATGTGGCTGCCAAGCCGAACTGTTTCTTCGGATATGTCAACTCGTTCCGCGAATATTCCAACCTCGCGGATCACATCAGCAGGTTGAACCGAGACGTCATGTTTTTCAAGCATGTTATTGATGCGATCGGTGATTTTTTGGGAATAGTTCTCGATAACTTGTGGAGCCAGTTTTTCGATGCACTTTAGGTCTTCGGTGATCGAATCACAGTTCTGGGTCATGTCCTGCCGCATCACATCGCCTTCGGTTGACCGCATCTCGGTCAGCTTTTCCATGGCTTCGGTGACGGCCTGTTGAACAGCGGGCCAAACGGTGGCCGAATGCTCCTCGTCGACGTTGTCTTGAATAACGCCCGGAAGAGTCAGCAATGATTCGACGTTGACTGATTGGCTGCTACCGGCAATCTCCGAAAGCTGTAGCCAATAAGCCCGCAACACCGATTCGTTCAACTTGAAGTCTTCGCTTCGGTCAAGCTTGTGAATCTTGATCTTCAAGTAGACGCTACCACGATTGACGTGCTGCTTGAGGAGTTCTTCCAGTTGAGCTTGATGCTTCGCATCCAAATCACAATTGATATTCGTTTTCAAAAAACGATTGTTGACCGAACGCACTTCGGCCAAGATCCGAATTTGGGAATTCTGAACAAGGGACTGCCCTTGTCCGGTCATGCTAAGTAACAAAAACCCACTCCGAATCTCGAATGAAGATTTGCCAAAACGAATCGATCGCTGGCGGTGATATCACAAAGGCTGACGGGAATTCAGAGAACGCCTGGCGAGCCGTAGTGTCGCGTTAGTTATCGTCGGAATCCGTTGATCCGCCGTCTTCTGGCCCACTAAGATCGGGCTGCGACTCTTCCGCAGCGGAAGTATCAGGTGCAGTCGAAGAGAAATCGATTTCACCTGAGGAATCTGTTTCAGCAGGAGCATCGCTTCCCGTCTCCGATTCGGTCGACTCCGTGTCGACTGAATCGGAGTCCTCTGAGTCGCCCGTCATGGATCCGGCCGCGGCATCATCGCGGTCATTGTCCGAAATCGAAACTGATCGCGGAGGAGGATTGAAGGCAGCGATCGTAATCATGCACAATGTGATCCAAACGATCGCGGTGATGACTGTGATTTTGGTGAAGGCATCGCCAGCTTTCGAGCCGAACGCGCTTTGGCCACCCATGCCGCCCAGTGCTCCGGTCAGTCCACCACCTTTGCCACGCTGGACGAGAACCAGCAGCATCAGAAACAGAGAAGTACAGAACAAGAGGACTTCCATGAACAATAGACCGGCGTTTAAGCCAAGCAGGCCAAAGGTCAAGTTTGCCAATGATAGTTCGACGGTCATATCAATCTCGAAATGGTGATTTTGCAAAAGGCACTTTGAGTCATGCCGTAAGTTGTTTCGATCTACAGAAGATCGTATTGGTTTTTAATTTTCAGGTTGTTGAAGAACAACGCCTCAATGGTGCAGAGCACGCGACTTAAGCAACGATCCAGCTATCGTTTAATTAGCTGGCTGAACCAACGCCAGCGGCGCTAATGATTGCGAGGAAGCTCTCCGATTTTAAAGAGGCTCCTCCCACCAAAGCTCCATCAATGTCGGGCTGAGAAATCAACTCAACCGCGTTCCCTGGTTTTACGCTGCCGCCGTAAAGAATCCGCACTGTGTCCGAAGTCTCAGAATTATACTGTTCGGCCAGCAATTTGCGAAGGTCAGCGTGGACTTCTTGGGCTTGCTCGGGAGATGCTGTTTTACCAGTTCCGATTGCCCAAACCGGCTCGTAAGCGATGACGGTCTTGCGAACGTCTGAGTCGCTCAGGCCGGCCAAAGAGCCGGTAAACTGAGCCTTGACCACTTCCGCTGTTTTGCCAGCTTCTCGTTCTTCCAGCAATTCGCCGACGCAAAGGATCGGAGTCAGTCCAGCGGCAAGCGCGGCAACAATCTTTTTGTTGACAACCTCGTCTGTTTCTCCCATGACGTGGCGCCGCTCGCTGTGTCCAAGAATTACGAAGGTGCAGCCGATGTCAGCCAGCATCGAGGTGCTGGTCTCGCCGGTAAATGCTCCCGCCGCTTCGAAGTAGACATCTTGGCCGCCAATCGCCACGCCGGATTCAGAAACGGCTGCCGAAACAGCATCGAGGTAAACGGCAGGTGGGCAGACCAACACGTCGGTGTCTGAGTTGACGTCAGCGGCTGCCAGGTCTCGTGCCAGTGAGACCGAGTCGGCGCGATTCAAATTCATTTTCCAGTTACCAGCAATTAATGGTCTTCTCACAACAACTCCAGCAATGATTTGAATGGGGAGTAAAATGAACTAAACGAAAATGAACCTAACGAAACTGAACCTAACGAAACTGAACCCACCGCAATCTGAGCCGAAATGACGATCACCGACTTGCGAAAATCCGGAACCGCGAAGGTCTCTGCGGCGTCGGACAGAACGTGTTTCGATAATTTATCCGAGCCGCATATCCTACCAAAAACATCCCCTTCCCTAAACGCCAAGAGCCGTAAATGCCGATGGAAAATGGAGATCCAAAGGGATAAATCGTTCCGGAGTCGCCGTCCTACGGGTGTCAGCCAGTATCAGCCTTTCGATTTCCCCGGCAATCAAACTGATTCGGCAATTCAGATGGTGGTTTTGAGGTAAGTTGTTTCATAAGCGATCCGTTAGGTGACCATTTCCAAGGCTCACAACGAGGCAACGATGAAGCCACATGTGCGACTGCGAGTCGTCAATTTTGACTACCTTCGTCAACAGCCAGCCAAGCATTTTGAATGGCTACGTATCGACGCCAACGACAACTGCAACTTGAAGTGTGTTTACTGCCGTGTTGATCGGTCGGATCGAATCATTGAGTTTGCCGATCTCAAAGCATTCTTTTCCGAAAACGTAACCGCCGTTGATAATTTGCAATTTGGTTGTGGCATGGAGCCGACGATCGATGAGCGATTGGCCGACCTGATGTTGCTGGCGGCAAATTCAAACGCGAATCCATCGGACGTTTTTTCACTGCAGACGAATGGGCTGTCATTGCATCGACATGATCTAGAAAAATTCAAAACTGCCGGCCTTAATTTGCTTTCCGTTTCAATGGATTCGGCCAATGGCGAAACTCACAAAACGTTGCGTGGTGGTTCGAGCATCGACAAAGTCATTCGCAACCTGCAATCGTTTCGAGAAACGTTGCCCGACGTGTTTGTTCAAATCATGGCGGTCGTTACGGCAGTTAACGTCGGCGAGATGGAATCGCTAACCGAGTTCGCGTTCGAGTCGGGCATTAAGAAAGTCTTTTTCCGAGAAATGGAATATCTTCCAGACAGCCGCAATATTGATCACGAGAAGGTTCGCGATCTTGTCGTGCCAGCCGGTGAGTTTCAAACGATGCGTCAGCGCGTCGAAGAACGGTTCCAGGGCAAAATCCACTTGGGCTTTTTGAACTCAGAATTTTTGTCCGACTATCGCCACAAAGCCGACTCGTTTTCCACGCCGCCGGTGGATTGAGAGCGGGCAAAGTTGGAGCCAACTCTTAGCTCTCGATAGCTCGGCTTATTGATCGAATTTTCAGCGGCTCGCCAGTGTGAATTTCGATCAGATTTAGCGATCGGAATAAACGCGTGTCGTCTCTTCTTTAGAAACTGGTGTCTGTCGACCATCGGCTCGCATGTTGACCACCACGCGGTGGTCACCGGCGGCTTGGCCCTGGCCATGAACCAGGAATTGAATTTGGTCGCCCGGGCTCATGCTACTGATCGGCGTGAAGAGAATTCGCTGACCCTGAATTTGATTCTGCAGGTTGCCGTCAACCGACGTCGGAATCAAGCCGTTGGGAAAATCAATTTGCAGTTGAACGTTGGTCGCAGCTTTGGTTCCCTGGTTGACGATCCGAATGCGATAACTCGTCTTGCTGCCGATTTCAATTGGATCAACAACGTCATCGATATCAAAGAAAACATCGACTAGGTGTTCGACGGCCAGGTTCTGGATTGCTTGGGCTTTTTGGTTCAAGTCAGCCACGGCCTCGAACTTGATGTCCTGATTGCCAACTTCAACCGGCATCGTGGTCAGTTCGACTCCCGCGTTAGCTTTCAGTCCTAGTTCAGCAAGGCTCCAGTACACCGCATGTGAGTTAGCATCATACCGGCCTCGATTGTCGGCGCGGACAAATCGCAGGCCCGCCGGCAGTCGGGCGATGAGATCGACATTGGTCGCGGCCGCGGTGCCTTGGTTGGCAACGGCAAACTTGTGCGTGGCTTCGCGTTGAAGGTAACGCAGTTTTGGACCCGAAGATGTTGTGGAAAGGTTCGGGGCAACGACTTCCATGTCGATTTCGTGTTTTGTTTTCAAACCGCCAGCCGCCGTCGCAAACATGACGTTTCGAAGCCGGCCAATTCGAGCGGCTTTGAGTCCCAATTGGATTCGTTTGGATTGGCCGGGCATCAAGGTACCGATTTCATATTCCAGCCCTTCGTCGGCCATGCCATTGGGCCATTCAAGCTGTTGCGGGACGTCCTCTTGAACAACGACATCTCGCGCGGCTCCGTCGCCTTTGTTTTCGACGACCACGTCAAAGATCACATCATCGCCGATTAAAACCGTCGGTTTCGATCGGTGAGTAATCTGTAGCACTGGTTTGGTTACCAAGGTGCGCATCGAAGCCTGTGTAGAAAATGTGACGTGAGCCACGCTGCCAATTTCTCCTGGCTGCGTCGGGCGAAGTTGCAATTTGATTCGCTTCTCTTGCCCAGGACGCAACGCTCCGATATTCCAAGTCAGTCGCTTGTCGTTGCTGACTCCAGACGGTTCGGGCGATGAACCCAGAAATTGAGTCCCCGCTGGAACCTGATCATAAACCGATACGTCTTCAGCGGAGACACGACCAACGTTTTTGACAACGATCTGAAAGTCGGCGGTTTGGTTGACTTGAATTTCCCGCGGCGAAAGCTTCTCAACCGTCAACGCAGGAGTCTGGACGCCTTCTAGTTTTCGGTCGCCTGGGACATTCTCAGTTCTGGCGTTGGTAGGCGATGTGCTGGATCGTACGGCTACGCCAGTGCTTGCTTTGGAAAACGGGCTGGCGTTCCCAAGACGACTGCCGGCCCGGTTTGGGATTGGGGATTGCGTTGTTGTCGATGGACGCGTTGATCCAAACGAATTGTTTGAACGAGCCGGTGGGCTCTGTGTCGATTGGCCACGGATTTGTGTCGATTGGCTTTGTGTCGATTGGCCAACGCTCGGTGTTCGGTTGATTGGGGAAGCCGAGTTGAATGGGTTTTTTGGTGCGGTTGTCGGCGAGGCGACGTTGTTATTCAATCGGTTTTGGATCGGTGACTGGAGCGGCGAGCGAGGGGCTGTTTTAAGCGGAGAAAAACTTTGGGTCGAAGCCCGTTTTGCAGGCGGTCGGTTGGTCGACAGAGCCGGACTGGTTGGGATTCCAATGCCGCCAGCCAGATTTGTGCTTGGTTTGACTGCCGGAGCGGTCGAGCGTGGCGATGCGAATGGATTCGACGGGGCAGACTGGGGCCCGCTCTTGGAAGTCGTAGTCGCCAGATTTGTTTTCAACACAGGACGGCTACCGAAACTGTTGTTCGACGGTGGCTTCGCGGTCGGAGTCCGAAGGTTGGCGTTGAACGCTGGCGTCTGCGGCGATCTCGTTGTCTGACCTCGACTAGGGATCTGCGACATTAAATTGTTGGCCGCGTTGCCAGCGCTTTTTTGCAGCGAATCCAGTTTTGCGTTGGCAGCGTTGCCAATGTTCGAGGCTGTTTGTTTAGCAGTATCGAGGGTTTTGTTTTTCGCTTGGTTCAGCTTGTCAGCAATGGCTCCAGCGGCGTTTCCTGCCGCAGTTCGCGCGTTAAAACCATTCGAGCTTCCGATGATCGGAACACCACCAGTTCGCTGAGCGTATCGGTCGGCCGGCGGTTGTGTGCCGAATTGGTTCGAAGGCGTTACCGGTTTGGAAGTCTTGACTGGAGTCGTTGTTGGCTTGTTCGAGTTGGCGAAGGGTTCCGTTTTCAAGCCGTTCCCCGGTGCCTTTGCTCCGCCGATCGGGTTGAACGAACTGTTTGCCGCAAATGAACCGCCTGCCGAACCTGGCTTTCCGCCAAGCTTCGCGCCAGGTTTGAGCGGAGGTGTTGAAGCGAAAGCAGCGTTGTCTTTGTCGCCTGGTTTTACAGTTTTGTTTTGGTCTGGCGGATTTTTTTTCCCGCCGCCGAAGAGGCTACTAGCGCGTTCCATGAGCGAAGGCGATTTTCCATCGATGGAACCTGGTTCCGCCTGCCCATCAGTTTGCGCGCCATTTTCCAAGTTGGCTTGCTTATTTTCGCCGCCTCCCGTCATTTGAATAACGGCAAACGTACCGAGGGCGATGAAGAGACCAATGCCAATAATTCTGCCCATTAAAGCTCGGCTGAATCTTGGACTGCGCTCTTGTTCTTCTTCGTCGTAAGGATCAGACATGACTCGGTTCCACATGCAAAAAATTGTGCTGCCCAAGCACGTCAACGGCATGGTCGGTCAAATCTGCCAAGTCCAGAAATCTCGATCGAGAAATCTGAAAGCTGTGGCTCAACTCAGTCATTCTAAATAACTAAATTGATCCAAATTCGAAGTTTGAGAATTCGATTGGCTTCCTTGCCGTATCCAAATTGCCTATAGCCACGCTCGACGAAGTGATGACGTAGAGCTGAGCTAACAGGGGTTCCGGGCGACTGTTGGATACCAAATCAAATCGTCCGCAGACAATACCAATTTGAGTATCCGTTCGGCGGACAAGCCAGCTCCGAGCCCGCTTCAACGGCAATGCCGTTCAATGAACGTAGCTACGCTCGCCAGAGCGTGGATTGATCGTAGTGAATTCGCGGTTTTCCACCGTCTGGCGACGGTAGCTACGACAGAAAGCTCCGAAGTCCTTCTTCATTGAACGGTATTGGCTCGGTATTGGCTTTAATGGGGCCGCACCAATTTAGCGGATTGGGAACAGGTGTCGCCTATGAGAATAGCCTTGGATTTGGGCGTATTGCTAGCAGATGAAACGCGGAGGTGGCGACTGCGGCAGGCGAGAATTATTCGTGACCAGCAGTCTAAAGAAGTTTTATCTTCTAATCGTCATCAGCATCAATATCGTGACTGCTACGGGACAAGTGTCGAGACAATCGATCTAGCATGCCTTGTTTTTTACTTGTTTCACCGGTGCTGCTGACGTTCGCGTATTTGCTTTTGAGGTTGTTCTCGCGTTGTTCGATTTCGAATTGTCGTTGTTCGAGAGTTGCCCATTGTTGACTTAGCTTGGCTCGATTGATTGACAGTTCAACCTCAGCATCACGTAGTTTCGAAGTGAGTTGTGTTTTCAAGTTTTCGATTTCTTCGGAATCGATATTCTCGATGCTCTCGATCGAATCATGGAGTGCCTCAAGAACTTCTTGAGCCGGCTCAACATCTAACAGCGGGGTTTCGGACGCGACCGGTTGCTCGGTTTTAAGTGAATCGTTTTTCAGCGAACCTTTTTTCGGCGAATCTTGAGTGTCTGAATTTGGGTCAATTCCAAAGTCAGCGAGCATTGCCTTTTTCTGCTTCTCCCATTCAGAGTGAGTCCCTTCGCCGTCGTTTCCTTCGGCGTCGTTTTCTCCGTCAATGTCTTCCGAAGATTCGGCCCGCTTGGCATTGGCTTCGATGGCTTGGCCGGAGTGCGCGTCGTTTGATCGATTTTCCAAAGCATGTGAAAGCGGAGCCGCGAGGTCATCCAGAAATTGATTCAGCTTTTGTTGAACTGTATTTAGAATGACGTCCATCTGCTGGTCAACATGAGCCGAGACTTCATTGATCCTGCTTTCCACGCGATTCGAAAGTTCTGCGTTAACCTCTTCCTGTTGTTCGTTCAGCGTAACAAGGGTTTCGACATACTCAATTAATTGAGCAGTCTTGTCCTCGGACTGTGAACTGTTTTCGGATGACGTTGACATTTAGGGAAGCTGAAATTTAGGGAGGGATTAGGGGTCGCAATTTTCAAAACTGATTCCAAAATCTATCGAAGCTTAGCTCAGCAATTGATAGATCTGCCTAGGTTTATTATCGAATTCCCAAGGCCTCGAAGCCCCTCCGAAATTCTTGCGGGGAATAATTGCTACAATTGCCGTATTCGATTCAAAGTTGCCTGAGGCCGGAAAAACAAGGGCGTGTTTAGTCGTAGGCAGCCTTGGAATTCTGCTTTAAAATGACCGACCCGCATTCAAATGCTGCCACGCGAAATCGAATTTTTTCTTGTTTGCCATTCTTTTGTTAGCCAATCATGTCCCAGCGACCGTTTGTCCATCTTCATTGTCATAGTCATTACAGCCTGTTGGACGGAGCCAGCTCGATTCCCAAACTTGTTCAGCGAACGGTTGACCATGGGATGAACGCGTTGGCTTTGACTGACCATGGCAACTTGCATGGGTCGCTCGAGTTTTATCGAAAGTGTCGTGAAAAAGACATCAATCCGATTATCGGTTATGAGGCCTATATCGCCCCCGGCCACCGGACAACCAAGGGAACCTCGGGCCGGGATTCCAGCTACCACCTGACGTTGTTGTGCCAGAACGCAACCGGTTTTCGAAACCTTGTTCAAATGGCCTCCAAGGCCAGTCTGGAAGGATTTTACTTCAAGCCGCGAATTGATAAGGAATTACTTGAGGCACATAGTGAGGGAATCATTTGTTTGAGTGGTTGTGTCTCAAGCGAATTCAGTCGAGCCGTTTTGAAACGCGGTGGCAATGGTGCCGAAGACTATCTCCAACAAGGCGCAGATATCGCTCAATGGTTTCAAGGAGTTTTTGGCGAGCGCTACTTCATTGAGATCATGAATAACGGCGTCGACATCCAACGTGAACAACTCAAAGGAGCTGTCGAAGTCGCCAACTCGGTCGGAATCCCGCTCGTGGCGACCAGCGATTGCCACTACGTCGACAAAGAAGATGCGGAAGCCCAAGACGTCATGTTGTGCATCAACATGGGCAAGTTTCGAACCGACGCTCAGCGGATGAAAATGGAAGGTGACCAGTTTTACCTTCGCCCGCCAGAAGAGATGTATACAAAATTTCCTGGCCTTGAAGACGCCGTCGCGCGCAGCCAGGAAATTGCGAACACCGTCGATATTGAGCTTGAACTTGGTAAGCGATTTTTCCCGGTTTTCCAACTGCCCGAAGGCAAAGATCCCGATGAACGGTTGAGTGAATTGTGTTACGAAGGGCTTCGCGATCGTTATAGCGATAATCCCGAAATGTACTCCGATGGAAAATTTGCGCAGGTCGTGATTGATCGGCTCGAACGAGAATTGGGAGTCATCAGGAAGCTTGGTTTCGCCAACTATTTCTTGATTTGTTGGGACTTCGTCGACCAAGCTCGTAAGCAAAATGTGCCCGCCACAGCTCGTGGAAGTGGTGTCGGTGCAATCGTTTGTTACGCGACTTACCTCAGTCACGTTTGCCCGATCAAATACGGCTTGCTGTTCGAAAGATTCCTTGACGAAAATCGTTTAGAAGCGCCCGATATCGATATCGACTTTTGCAAAGAACGTCGGGGCGACATCATTCGCTACGTCAAAGAAAAGTACGGCGAAGAAAGTGTCGCCCAGATCGGCACGTTTGGAACGATGAAAGCACGTGCCGCCATCAAAGACGTTGGTCGGGCGCTTGGCATTCCATTGGCTCGCGTCAATCAAGTCACCGGAATGGTGCCTGATCAATTGGGGATCACGCTCGACCAAGCGATCGCTTCCAGTGAGGAATTGAAAAGCGTTTATGAAGGCGATCCTGAGATTGCCGAGATGCTGGATTTCGCACGAAAGCTAGAAGGTTTGGCGCGAAATATTGGAACGCACGCGGCGGCCGTGGTGATTGGCGATGGCCCGCTTACCGACTACGTGCCGCTGGGCCGGGTCGCCGGAAAAACTGATGTCATCACCCAATGGTCGATGAATGACGTTGAAGCGGCTGGCTTGCTGAAGATGGATTTTCTTGGATTGCGAACGTTGACGATTTTGCGCAACTCGGTCGATCTGATTGAACAAACGACTGGCGAGCGTCTTGATATCCTGAAGTTTCCACTCGATGACAAACCAACGTTTGCGTTGCTTCAGAGCGGTGAAACTAAGGGCGTGTTTCAATTGGAAAGTGGCGGGATTCGTGACCTGTTGCAAAAAATGAAGCCCGATCACTTCAGCGATATTATCGCGACCAATGCTCTGTATCGTCCCGGTCCGCTGGAAGGAGGGATGGTTCAACAATACGTCGACGTGAAAAACGGTCGACGGCCAGCCGAATATAAACTGGACGTCCTCAAGGATATTCATGAGGAAACGCACGGCGTGATGGTCTATCAGGAACAGGTGATGCAGATCCTGAACCGACTGGGAAAAATCCAACTCGCTGCTGCGTACACCTGTATTAAAGCGATCAGTAAAAAGAAAGAAGCATTGATCGCGCAGAACTACGAGCAGTTCATGGAAGGTGCCGTCGAGCAAGGTCTTTCCAAAAAAGACGCTCAAGACATGTGGGACATGATCCTCAAATTTGCGGGTTACGGTTTCAACAAAAGCCACTCAACGGCATACGCTTTGGTGGCTTGGCAAACGGCCTATCTGAAAACTCATTATCCCGTTGAGTTTATGGCGGCGTTGCTCTCGGGCGATATTCCAGGTCGAAACTTTACCAGTAAAGACTCACTGGTCGAGCACATGGAAGACTGCGAGCGGATGGATATCGAAGTCGTTGCGCCCAATGTCAACGAATCGGATGTCGAATTCACAGTTGCCGATGGCAAAGTCTTTTTTGCGATGTCGGCGATCAAGGGTTGCGGAACGGGAGCAGCGGAATCGATCGCCAAGGAACGAAAAGAGAATGGCCCATTCAAGAGCCTGTTTGATTTTTGCGAACGTGTTGAAGCTCAGAAGTGCGGTCGGTCTTCGATTGAATGTTTAATCAAGGCCGGCGCGATGGATTGTTTTGGCGTCAATCGAGCCCAATTGTTTGCCGTTATGGAGCGCGCGATGCAATCGGGTGCTGCACTGCTGCGAGATAAACAAAGTGGCCAAATGAATATGTTTGGTGGCGATGATGACGACGATGACGATGAAGCAGAATCGATTGTCGACTATCCGGATGTGCCTGAGGCGGAAGAGCGGGAAACGCTGGCGGCGGAAAAAGAAGTGCTTGGTTTTTATCTCACCAGTCACCCGCTGGCCGCCTATGAAGATCAGCTCACTCGCTATTGCTCACATAAAACGTCAGGTCTTGAAGGCACAAAAGATCGCGATCGCGTCAGCATGGGCGGAATGATCTCGGCACTAAAACAATCGCACGTCAAGAATCCACGTGATCCAAACTCGCCAACCAAATATGCGATGTTCGATTTGGAAGACGTTGATGGAGCGATTCGGTGCATTCTTTGGCCGCAAGATTATGCCAAGCAGGGCCATATGGTTGTTGCCGACGGTGTTGTCGTGCTTCAAGGCCGATTGGATTACCGAGGTGGTGATGAAGCGAACTTGATTGTGGACAAGGTCATTCCACTCGCTCAGTTGGATGAGAACCTGACACAAGGCATCAAAATCATGATCGATCAGAACCATCATGGTCATGAAGGTCTCAAAAAGGCTTACGAGATTTTGCGTGGCTATCCGGGCAATCGAGAGCTAAAGATCGAACTTGTTTTGGACAATGGCATGCGCGTCGAAATGACGTCCAATAAGAAAGTCGAGATCAACGAGCAGATGACACGCCGGTTAAAGGAACTGCTTGGAAAAACATCGGTGGAAATGTTGATCGATCAGAAGAATCTCTCGGCTAAAGCGCCACCTGCACCGAAGTGGGGTGGCCGCGGTTAGGGTTGATTTCGAATTCCCAATCACGTCGTGCTCGTTCGAAATACGCTCGCTTGGGCGCTGCGCTTGCTGATATGCCTACCGACGTAACCAAAACCCAACCGTTTCTTGACATTGCTCATGTTCGACGGTGTCGTGAGTCAGCAGTAAATCGGCGATCGCGGCGACGGCAGCCCAGCCATTTTCGCTATCCAGTAGTGAATGAACGGCCTGTTTGCTTTGCTCGATCATGCGACGAGCCTTGGCTTCGTGATTGGAAAAATGAACCGCAGAAATTAGCACGCGTTGCCAATCCGCGTGCCATTCTGGAACGGATTCCAAGTCGCGCATCTCATTGGTGTAGATCATTTCGGCGACCGGGCCGCCAAGGCTGACGGCGATTTCGGCTCGGCATGTTTCGGCTTCTGTGATTTGACGCCAACTCGTTATTGTTTCGCCGTATCGGTTGGGGCCATCATCATCTGGTGGCTCGATTGACGCGCGAACAATCGTACCGCCCGTTTGCAAAGCCATCACAACGTGCCCCGCTTCGTGGTACGCCGTCAATTCGTCTTCTTCGAATTCCATTTTCGACTCGGTTGATTTATCTCGACTAAAGCTGTTCTCGCCTATGGCTTAGCTTGAGTAAGTCGCTTTTCGGGAGTACGATCGTTTCATGAACAGCTCAAATCCACAACCCGTTGCCAGTCGTTCGAAGACTTGGCTACGTTTAATGTTGGCCGTTGTTGGTTGCGGGTTAATGGTTGCAACCGTCCCAATTTTCTTTCCAGTTTCGTGGATGGCGACAATCCATGGCTGGTTGGGACTGGGCGATTTTCCCGCCGCGCCCATTACGATGTATCTGGCGCGGTCGACGTCGCTGTTGTATGCCGTCCATGGTTGTTTGATGCTATTTGTCTCTTTCGATCTCGATCGCTATTGGCCCATTGTGCCGGTGTTCGGTTGGCTGCATGTCGTGATTGGTTTGGTTATGTTCGGCATCGATCTAACCAGCCCAATGCCTTGGTACTGGACAGCGGTGGAAGGCATTCCGATCGCGATTGCCGGGCTGTTAATTATCTGGTTGTACCGAAACAGTAATGCAGTGACCGTTTAAGCTGTAGGATGATAGCGGTACCCCAATCACTGGCTTACTTAACGGTCGGCTCGCCTTTAAGCCAGCCAAGTTCCGTCAAGAATTTGTCCATCTCGACGATCGTCATTGGGAACCATTTCTTACCCGAATTGAAAAAGCCATGCTCGGCACCTTCATAGAGATGCAGCTCGCTCTTCAAGCCAAGCTCTTTCATTTGGGCTTGAAACTTTTTGGCCGTATCGACGGGAATTAGTTTGTCTTCAGTTCCCAAGAAAACAATCGCTGGTGCATCATCTTTACTGATGTTGTGGGCTGGCGAAAATTCTTGATACCGATCACCAACCCGAGCCCTGCCCCAACCGTTGGGGCCGTTGTCGTAAACGGGATTGAAAAGCAGCATCGCATTGGAGCGGGCGGAGACTGATAGATCATCTTGGGCGTCGTCTGAACCATCCGTTGTTCCAAGAAATGCCGCTAAGTGGCCTCCCGCTGAACCACCTCCGGAGGCAATTCGATTTGGGTCGATGCCCAATTCTTTTGCATGGCTACGCACCCATCGCATGGCCGATTTTGCATCGTTGATACAAATGGCTGGAGTATCGGAACTGGATTTCGTTTTGGATATTTCAGGCTTGTCTTTTTTCCAATTCGGTTTTGGCAACAAACGGTATTCGACCTGGATGCAGGTCATGCCCCGAGACGACAAGTGCTTACAGTGTTCGTCAAATTGCCCCGGTGCGCCACCGACCCAGCCACCTCCATGAAAAAATACAACAGCCGGCCGTTGGTCTGTCGCCGCCCAACCGTCAGGTCGGGTAATGTAAAGTTTCAGCTCTCGCTCACCTACTTTTTTGTAAGTTTCGCTAGAGTCGGCGTACTTCGGTTTCTTCTTCTTGGCGGCGCTTTTCGGTTTTGAATCCTGGCACAATCCGTTTGTTGAAAACACGGCGGCCATGGCCAGGAAGGCAATAAAGCAAAGCGGATTGCGAATAATGTTCATGTAGTTTCAATAATAGGATTGGAAGTTAAAGGTTCAAATCAGCTCGGAAGAATATTCTCTATCGACGTCATCTAAACGGGAGCAGCGACCAAACCGAAAGCGTCTGAGGTTCCTGTCAGCGCGAATCGTTGACTTTGCTCTGTCGCGCCTTCCCAGATTGAAACGAGGCTGATGACGCCTAACTCTGTCGAGAAGTTTCTCAGGTCAAGTCTTTCAACTTGCCACGGTTCATAGCTCATGTAGCGGACATCAATTTGGCCGGATGAGCGATTGTCTTCACCGTTCATGTTTAAGTCGATCAATAAATGGTCGCCATTCCTGCGAAACGAAAGGTCATCCTCAAGTCGATCCAAACCGAATTTACCTTTGATTTGAATCGTGTCGATACCGCCTTCGGCTCGATTGGTGCCTTCTTCCAAAATCCAGTCGTTACCGTCTCCTGTTTCATAAAGATATGTATCGTTGCCAAGTCCGCCCAGTAGTTGATCGTCTCCGCTTAGACCAGCAATGACATCATCGCCGCCGTAGCCTTCAATTCGATTGGTGAAGTGCGAGCCCGTGAGTTGGTCATTGAATTGACTACCGAGGGCGCGATTAACGTAGACTGATTCTCCAACTGCGTAGCTTTGCCAAGGGCCACCGCCAAGCAAATGGCTGATTGCACCTGGCCTAAGATCGATGCTTGCCGCTCGTGGTGATGATTCGGCCGAAATTGCGCTCGCATTCGACTCTTCAAAAATCGTTCGCACGAAAGTCTCATCGGTCGAGCCAAGTGAATCGGTGTTGCCTGTTAGTTGCCGATTTGGCGCGATTCCATAAAGAGAACCGAGAAATTGAATGTCTTGAGTACCGTAGGATTCCGGAAAGGGTTGACCAGTTGTGTCAGAATATTTCAGTCCGACGATCGACTCTTGACGATCAAAGTCGGTTGTAAAGTGTTTCATGCCGATGGCGGAGGCGACTGATTTTAAGATGTCAAAATACTCTTCGCCGCCAGGTTCTGCGGTTGCCGCACCGGAGAATAGATCGTTATCTAGAACGATATCCCCAAAACCGGCTTTGCCTGGGAAATAGCCGATGGCCCGATCCGTTGCGTCAGCGGTGAAGATTTGAATGTCCGCTGTTTCGGAGTCACTCAATTCAAAATTGACATCAAGCAAGCTGGATAATCCTCGTTCTCCGTTGATCGTCGTGAAGCCAAGAATGCCCTCAAATGCCTGGCGAACTTGATCGCTGACGGCAGCGAATCCGGCGAAGCGGTCGTCGGCGAAATACGATGGTACGGAATCGGCAAACCGGTACGTGACCACATCGTCAGTTTGCAATTCGGTATTGGAGCTGTCCCATTTTTGGTTGATTCCCAAAACGGCGGTCGGATCGATCGTCGATGAAACGACCGTTTGTATCCAAGGCGTTGTCGTGCCGCCGCCGACGGCTCTGACGCTGACATCGTAATCGCCTCGTTGCAAGCCACCTTCGAACCGAACATCGGCAATTTGGTCGATAGGAATATTGTGCAGCAGGTAGCGATCGTAGATCGAATCGCCAATGAAGAAGTCTGCCTCTGAGACCAATTGGAGTCGCTCAGCGGGAAAGTCATTGGGATAGAAGATCGTGCTGAGCGAACGAGTTGCGTTGCCAACCAAGTCAATGGAGCTATGACCAAAGGCTTGGGCGACTGAGTTGTCGCCGACCAAGATGGAATATCCGCCGGTTTGCTGAGAAAATGGTGAACGGGATCCGACTTCGATAAAGTGAGTCCCGGTCTGGGTTGCGCGAAAGTAGTTGGGTTTAACTGGTGACGAACTGGGCAATGCTCTGTCGATACGCTGGTAGTTTGTGTCGAACAATTGAGCCGGCATACCTCCTGCGAAAGAGATTTCGTACCAACGACCTGCAATTAGGTCGACCTGATGCCAATCAAGATCGCCTTGGATCTCGATCGTGCCCGTAAGCGAAGAATACGAATTGGGAATCAATTCCAGCCGACTGTTGGTGCCGGGGTGAGCAGGCGCATCATCTGGAAAGTCAATGACTTCAAATTCAAGTTCGTATGAACCGGCGACTTGATTTGCTGACGCCTCGACGTAGTAGTAGCCACTCACCGGTGCCACATAGGCGAAGCTCGCGTCCTGACCAACTCCGCCGTTGTCGTCAAAACGTAATGGAGTGTAATTTCCGTTGTAGAGGCTCAGCGATGGGTCAGTGAGTGAGCCGTTGTTGGTGCTGTCTCCGCGCATGTCAAATCGGTAGGTGAAGTCCTTTTCGAGTTTCACCAAATAGGAGTCGCGATCTGCGCCGCTGTCGATCAGGCCATGACGTACTTTATTTTCGAACAGGTGTACGAGTGTCGAAGTTCCGATGGGTACTTCGTGCTCCGTGACATTGATCGTGTAATTTTGGTCTCGTTCGCCAAGGCCTACGTTGTCGATGTTGAAGTATACGGTTGGTGAACTGGAGCTGGTTCCGGGGCGTGTCGAGACAATCATCCGGGACGTTGCTGTGTTGTTATGTTCCAACAGTTGTACGCTGGAGTGTTCTAGTTCCGAGTTGCTAAACGGATCGTAAAAATTGCGAATCCGCCCGCCGTCGACGGTTATGATTATTTCGTAGAGCTTGTTTGACTCGCCGCGGAAAAAGAAACCGTCACTGTCGAATGTCAGCTCGGAACCATCACCGCCTTCGGGAGGGCAGTGATTGAAGACACCTGAAAGTGGCGAGTTGAGAAACACCTCGCCCGTGGTGCCGTTTGGGTAATCGTCAACCGACATAACACTGACCTCTCAAATAGTGATATCGAAATCCTGATTGAATGACGATTATAACCGAGGATCGTTCCACGTTTTCGCCAACGGTTTCGCGGCCTAGAGAGCCAGCTGCATTATTTTCGCCAAAGCTGTTTCGCAGGCTATTTGAGCAGGGTTTTCAAACGGGCCTTTATATTTTCGAAGTTACTGCCCCATTCCAAAATCGTTCCGTCGGCATCAACCAAGCAATAATGAGGGACTGAGCTAATTCCAAGAGATTTTAGCGCGTCCTTTTTTGTGCCGAGGAAGCCTTGTTCCCACGGCAAGTCTCGTTCCGCCAAGAATGACTTCGCAGCTTCAACATCCGAATCTAGGTTCAAGCCCAACAATCGAAAGCCATCTTTGTCATCGAGCAAGTCATGAATTTCTTCTATTTCGGGAAGCAATGCGACACAAGGCTTGCACCAAGTCGCCCAGAAATCGATGAGGACGACTTCGCCTTGCAAATCCGACGACTGTTTCATTTGGCCGGCAGGATCGGCGTATCGGAAATTAGGCAATGGCTGGCCGGGCTTCGGCAACGGCGCGAGGTCGATGGTAATCGTGCCCATGTCAATCTGATTGTCGATAACGTTGAAGTCACTCGTTGTGAAGGCAATAAACTTACTGCCAATTGGGTCAATCAGTCAGCCAGAGGGCGGTTCGTACACCCGAAGTAAAAAACGATAGTCTCCTGGAGCAACTCCATTGATCAGAAAAGACCCGTCAGGATTGATTTTGACAAAGTGAGTTTCGTAGCCGGCTGTTGAGCCACTGCCATCGGTGAGCCGCATCATTTCGTCTTTCTCCTGGCCAACAGAAAACTGGCCGGGATTGACGAGGTGCTTTTCCAGTTCAATCTTGCTGCCGACTTTGAGTAGCGTGTTGAGACCGTACCGGAACTCGATGTGATCAGTAGATTCTCCATTGAGTTTCACGTTGCCCACGATTTGTAAACCTTCGCCGCCAAGGCTTATTTGGTGAGTCTTGCCGGGTTCTAGTCGGATTGCAACTGAGCGGTTGGACGTGATGGGAGCGTCTTCCCATGGCGAAAGTCGACTACGGATCGAACAAGGAATGGGCGGAACTCTTTCGAAAACGAACCGACCTTCGTTGTCGGTTTCAGTATAAAAAATATCCTGAACATGAGGGTTTTCATTTCCCAATGTTCGGATCGGATTGACCATCACTGTTGCACCAGGAACCGGGTTGCCGGCTTGAACCAACTGACCTTCGATTCGCGCCCAGGGTTTGAGAACAACGTCGCCGGGATGCTCGTCACTTTCAAGATATTTCTCTGCATAGCCGTCGGGCGAAGCGATGGTGATGGCAACTCGCGAATTCTGGGCGGCATACTGGAATTTTCCATCTTCGCCCGCTTTATACATTCGCTCGCTCGATTGGAAATACTCATCGATACCGTTGATCATTGCGCCGTTGTCTTTGGTGCAGACAAAAATTGAAGCGCCCGAGACAGGGTTTCCAGCTGTATCGACGGCTCGTCCAGTCGGAGACGGAACAGGTTCCATCGCAATCACGCCCTCAAATGGTTTAGCCTCTTTCGTAAACTCTTCGGTTACTTTGACGCGAAATCCAAGCGACTCGATTTCGAACTTGATGTTACCATCGTGATGGCCAAACGAATCAACGTTCATTGTGAAATTGGAGGACGCAAACTGCTGGCTGCTGTTGGACTGAGCAATCCCCCGCCCGCCGGGATAACAAGTTACCGGCGTAATCGTAAACTGGTCGACTGGCTCATTGGTCACTGCATTGACAACGGTTCCGGCGAGGGAGAATTTTTGTTTTAGTTCGATCGTTTGGATCGTCCCGTCGGCGATCAACTTGCGTTCCGTGAACCGAGCAAATTCACGGTTGCCGGTTTGATAAGTGACCTCGTCATCGGGCGCCCAGTCCCAGATGTACTCACCATTTTCGTCTGAGACGGTGGGGATTTTGGAATCGACAACATTGGGATGCTGGATGTTGTAGAGTGATTCGATGCCCCGCCATTTTTTGAGTCCAACGCGAACCTTGGGTACCGGATCTCCGTTGGCGTCGACGAACTTCAAATGTAACTTCTTACCCTTGGCCATCGAAAAATTCGCCTCGAGCCCTTCCTTGGCAAGGTTGAACTTTCTCAATTGAGGCATCCAGCCTTGAGCGACGACGGTCACGTTCAGCGGTTTCGATTTGCTCTGCGCTGGGATATGAAATTCACCGTCCGAGTTTGTTTTTATCTCTTGGCTTCCTTTTTCCCAGTACGGTCGATCCCCCCAAATGACCAACGCATTCTCAATGGGTTTACCAGCATCATCGACCACAGTCCCTTTCAGCCTGGCTCCTTTTGTCATTGTGAAGGTCGCCGATCGCTCCTTTAATTGCTTCAGCGTGACCCGTTTCTTGCTCATCGATGTCCAGCGTGAATCACCAAGCAAATCCGGATGTTTGACAATGAAGCTCAGATCAAGATCGTCACCAGTTGGAATCCGCTGATCGATCATCCACTCACCATCTTCGTCGGTTCGTATCGGATCGTCATCTAATGCAATCCATGTATTCAATTGTGAGAAGTCATTGGTGTCGAGTTTACTCCCCCCGCCATTTCTCATGATCTCAATGGCGGCTCCGGCGACCGGTTTACCGTCGGAGTCGAGGACTTTTCCACCGATCGATTCAGATCGCTGCAAGCGAAACGTAATTTCACTCGGGAGATTGGCAAGCATTCCTGGTTCGAAGCCAGAGAATAGAGTCACATGATCCTCAGCAGAAACCCAAAATCGTATTCGTTCCAATGTTGGAAGAAGCTTTATCGTGACGATGCCATTTTCGTCTGCTTTCTGATCGCGGGGATACTTTGACCGGTATTGTTGATCTTGGAACCAGCAACTGACAGAAACGTCAGCGTGCGGGATCGGTTTGCCGTTGGATTCCAGGACGGTCAGTTGAACCGATGGTGCGTCCGGAAACTCTTCGTCAACTTCTCCTGCGGCAGCCGCGCCTTCCTTGCTTGATGTTTCTTGGCTCAACGAGATGCCGCTGAGTGAAAATGTCAAGCCGATAGTAATCGCAAGTTTCAGCCAAAGTTTGGCAGAGTTTTGCTGCGACGGAATTGGGATTGAGAGTCTAAGATTCAGCATCGCTACCTCGCCAAGGTCTTGGGTGTTCAGATGAGAATTCAAATTTCACTACTTCGTGAACGATCCTAACCCTTCGTAAACCGCTGGTCAATTTTCTTGCTACGCGCTATGCGCGGGTCGTGCCGTCCTGCTACGACAGAAGCAGACTTTTCAGTTTCCTTGCTATGAGAGGAAAGAAGCGTGAAAAGTGGGCACTCAAATCGAGTTTGAGTGCCCGTGAAAAGACGGTTTTTCAGATCCGCCAGCAAGCTGTCAAGCTTATTCAGCGGCGACGACGTTGCGTAAGCAGCAGCAAGCTCGTGCCCAGTAAAAACGCTCCGCTTGCTGGTTCTGGAACCGAGGTCGTCAGGCTGAGATTGTCGATGGCCACATAGGATGGTGTCCCTCCTACCGATGACTCGATCGCGAAACGGATCGACTGGGCTCCGGTCAGCGAAGAAAGATCAACGTTGTTCCAGCGATCAGAGATGAAATCAAGGCTGTTGTCCGCGAAACGATAGTCGGCCAGAAATAGCTCGACCGAGCCTACTTCGGATCCTGCTAAATCGGATCCGGTGAACAACTGGTTGTAGCCAATGATGTCGATCTTGAAAAAGTCCTCTTCATCGCCGCTGTCTCCACCGAATTTGCGAGCAAACTGATCTCCATCGCGCATTGATAGTGCGGCGTAGGTCGAATTCGCGAGATCAACCGAGACTAGTTCCGTCAGTGAAGGTAAATTGAAGTACGCTTCGCCGCTAAACCCAATCGCATAGTTACCACCGGAGTCAGTTCCACCAACTCCATCACTTCCCCCGCCTGGAAACGAGGCGTACTGATTCAAGAATCCGGCAGTCGCCGAATCTTCGACGTTCGACCAACTCCAGCCATTCCAAGACCCGAAGGCTTCCGTGTAGCCATTAAAAAACTCGCCGCCGCCGAGCCCCCAGAGTTGAAGAGTCTCTTCCGAACCGAAGTTGTCTCGGGTTCCAATCGTGCGAAAGTTCTGTCGCAAGTTTGCCGCCCCATTAACGTCTCCGTTAAAAAAACCAGTCGCCGGAACAGGCAGTTCTTCGAAGGTAAGCGTTTGAGCTGTTGTCGACGTGGCCGCCAAGAAAATGGAAGCTAAGAATAGGGAACTTAAAGTTAGTGAGTGTTTCATGTTGTTAGCCGCAAGGTGAAAAAGCAAAAAGCAGGTGCTTAAAAAGTAAGAAGCGCCGAGGGAAAACCGTCGGCATATTCAAGAGTGATGTAAGTGTTGGCTCATTCAAAAGCTGACGGTTTCTCCGCCGGCACGGGAGCAGATCGCGCCGAGTGTTTGCAGGTCTGTGTTTTCCGAGATGAACATCACGCTGCCGTCGGCGCGAGTCGCATTGGCACCGCTGGGGTGTTCACTGCGAATGTCGTTTTCAAATGACGGCGCTTGATTGATTTTAAATGCTTGATCAAAAATATTACGACCATTGATCCACTGTCCATCGCCCCAGCCAGAGTCCTCGGCGACGATCAGTGTGTTGGAGCTTCCGTCGGTCACATCGGCCAAGCGAATGGCGATGTCATGGATCATGATCCCTTTGGGAGGATTGTTGGGACTGTTGATGCGCTCTCCGTAAATTCCGCCATAGTCACATGGCCCACGACCGTCCACCAACGTTGCTCCGCGTACTCCACTTGGGCAAATGAAGACGCTCAAAATCTGAGCCGCACCGTGCGCATTCTCTGGACTGTCAAACGGAGTGTTGAGATCAAGTTGTCGATGAACATTGTCCTGTTCAAGGAATGGAAGCAAATGGATACTCCAAGCCAACTGACGCTTCGTTTTGTCTCCGCCGCTTCGCCACTCGATCGCGCCAACTGGGAATTCTTCCAGTGCCGCGTGATACGCCTGCAAGCCGATGCTTGTTTGGCGAAGGTTGTTTAAGCAGCTTGTGCGGCGTGCGGACTCTCGTACCATTTGCACGGCTGGCAATAACATGCCGATTAGAATTCCGATGATTGCGATAACGACAAGCAATTCAACCAGTGTGAACCCTCGCGTCAGTGGGGCCGCTTGCCTGGAAGGCCATTGGTGATGGCATCGCGTAGCGCGCAGCTCACCCGCGTATGTTGTGAACATAAATACAGATCGATTCTGAAACCGTTTTGTCCCTCGCAAAAACGACTTCGGTTAATTGGATCGGCAGGTATTCTGACTTCCAGCTAAACGACCCCAACCTTCTCATCGCTCGAGAGCGACAATGGTGTAAGAAAGTGGTCGTTTTTCAGCCGGTTACAGCGGCGGGGCCGTCTCGGAATTTCACCGGGTTCCCTTTAATCACGAGCAGATGTGCCAAACGCGATCACCGTTCCAACGAAGCCACAATTCTATTTGCCTTCCAACGGAAGTAAAGGCGAAATGATTATTCCGAATGTCTTTGTTTTGCCGGTTATGCAACGGTGAGTCCAATGCCGCAAAATTTACGGTTGCTTGAACGGTATCGAGAAACGAATAACGGTTGGCGCGGATGTACTAATTGGGTAGCAGGCTCGGAAGAATTCACGTGGGAAGTTTGATTGAAATCACGCCGCCTCGTGATTGTTGACATACGTTTCCAATAACAACTGAGTCTCCATAACAACCAGTGAGCATTTTGCCTCGACCGACTCTTAACAAGTAATCAACCATGAATCAAATCGTTTCAAAATCACGCCTCTCCCGTCGCCGAAAAAGCGATCGTAAAGGTGCGGCAGTTGTGGAGGCGGCTCTTTGCATCCCAATCGTCATTGTTTTAATGATGGGAACGCTCGAAGTTTGCGCAGGAATTTACTTGTCGGAGTCTTTGACGGTTTGTGCATATGAAGCAGCAAGAGCGGGCGTCCGTCGTCGGGCGGACTACGACGATGTTTACGACCGAGCGGTTGAAGCGCTGGCTGATCGTCTGGTGACACTACCAACCGATAGTGCTGGAACGGTAACGGGAATTGTGATTAACCCTACGGACTTCAGCACGCTAAGCGAACTCGACCCAATTACTGTCACGATCACCGCGCCAACTGCTGGAAACTCACTTTACATTTTCGACACCCTGGTTAATCGCAATGTTACATCTTCTGTGACAATGGTTCGTGAATTCGACGACTAAGTAGAAGGCAGTTAGGAAGAAGACAGGTAGGAAGAAGACAGGTGAGAAGAAGAAAACCAGGCCGTAAAAAAATTACCTTTAGATTTTTGAGTTAGAAACGATGAATCCATTCGCGAAGAAAACAACTAACAAGGCCCGTTCTCGGCGAAATCGACGCCGTGGTGCGGTCGCGTTGGAGTTTGCGATGGTCGCACCCGCGTTCGTGTTGGTGATTGTAGTTTGCGCCGAATTTGCTCGCTTGAGCATGATGCGAAACCTTGCTCAGAACGCCGCGTACGAGGGAGCACGCTTCGTCATGACCGAGGGCGGCACGATCGCTGATGGCATCGAGCGAGCGAATACCATTCTTTCACGATTGGGGACGCAAGGCGCAGAAATCACGATCAACGGTTTCGACGGGTCACTCAACGACTCAGGCGAAGTCGAAGGCGAGATCGCATTTGATACCGAGCAAATTCGGTGTGCGATCACAATCAACTTGAATGAAAACTCAGTCATCATACCAGCCAGCGTGCTTGGTGATACACAAATCAATGCCAGTATGACCATTCGTACCGAGCGATACCGCGGGTACTTTGACGCGGACGATATTGATTAGGTGACGAGCTGAAAAACGCGAATGAATAGCGTAAGCGATCTTCGGCCTGGAAACGGGCCAACTACGAAGCAATTAAATTTCCATGTACTGGAGGCATTGAATGTTCGACCCAACATTGAATGAAAGACGATCCGAAATGATGATGAAACTTAAATGTGCGAAGACGACCAAGCTGAATCGAAAAGGTGCTGTCGCTCCGTTGTTCGCTTTCATGCTGCCGGTTTTGCTGATCTTTTGTGGCTTCGCAATTAACTTGGCTTACATGCAAAAGGTTTCGACGGAATTGAAAGTCGCTACTGACGCTTCTGCCCACGCGGGTGGTCGCGCCATGAGCGTCCATCAAACAACCGATGCCGCTATCGCACAGGCCGAACTAACCGCTCAAGCCAATCTTGTTGGTGGGCAGGTGATTTCGATTTCGGCCTCTGAAAACGACGAAGACCATTTCGATGCCCAATTTGGACTGTCAACACGCGGCGATGGCGGTTACGGAATGTATGAGTTTACCGGAGTCGACAAAGACGATGTCGATACCGGTGTTCAGCGTGCGACAAGTATTGCTATCAATACTCGTATCGAGTTGCCAGTCGTTTTCAACGTAATGAACTACGGCAACTTCGGTGAGTTCGCGGTCAATCGCCGCTCGATTGCGACTCAAGTTGATCGTGATATCGCTCTGGTTCTCGATCGCTCAGGATCCATGCTGTATTACGAAGACGACGAGGCGCTAACGGACACGCTTTACGACTTGTACTCGACCTATGAGACATCCGGAGAAGAAGGCTACTGGATGTATGCCTACTGGGAACGATCTGGGTGGTGGTATTACTGGCGTGGATACCACAAGGAAGAAGATGCCGAATCAGATTGGGAGTTTCTCGATTGGTGGGACAAATATTATGTTGATGGCAGTTCGTCAAGCGATCGCCTCATCAGTTGGGATGAATATCAAGATGCGACCAAGTCCCTTTACAGCCGAGAGTATTCCAATAACGTAATTTATCAATTGGAAAAATGGACCAACGATGATCACACGCTCGGCACTTCGTTTAGCTCTAGTGAATCAAACAAACTCACCCAAGATATGGCAGAATTTGCTTATGACTGGGAATACAACACTTCCCAAGCAGCTCGGCACAGCCGTTGGGATCTACTTGAGGATGGAGTTGATGCGTTCCTCGATATTCTGGAAAACACGGACCAAGAGGAATTGGTATCTTTGGTAACGTTTAACACCAGTACTTATCTCGAATACGAGCTCCAGTCAGACTATGACTTAATTCGAAACAAAGTTGCCGGTATCAAGCCGTATGACGGAACGGCGATTGGTGATGGGATGCTGGAAGGCGTTGACCCAATTATTAGTGGCGATGATGCCCGATTGTTCGCGGCTAAGACAATTGTTGTTTTGACCGATGGTGAGAACAACGCGGGTGAAGAGCCCGAAGACGCAGCGGAAGACATCATTGAAGATAACAACGTGACGATTCACACCGTGACGTTTACTCCAGGAGCCGATCAAGATGCCATGGAAGATGTCGCCGCGACCGGATATGGCCGGCACTACCATGCTGATGAAGGAGACGGCTTGGTCGCGATTTTCGAAGAAATCGCTAACAATCTACCGACAATTCTGACCGAGTAATCGCTCGCCGCTTCGGCAGAATTCTCAAGCCCATTCGTCTCAAAACGCGTGGGCTTTTTTTATGCGCTGAACGATTGCTGGCGGAATCGCTTGAGCAAACGCCAATTTTTCTACTCAAACCTCTTGAACGGTATGATCTGTGGCGTAAAAAAGATGCTGCAAAAACTTTCGCTCATACCGACTGAAGCCACGACATCGATCG
This sequence comes from uncultured Pirellulaceae bacterium, assembly GCA_964589435.1. Classification (GTDB taxonomy): domain Bacteria; phylum Planctomycetota; class Planctomycetia; order Pirellulales; family Pirellulaceae; genus Mariniblastus. The sequence continues at coordinate 4,893 of CAZPTT010000009.1, read as the reverse complement.
GTGGTAGCTCTAACTTGCTTGGCTTACGCGGCATCTTTTTATGGGAACCTGACCCAATTCAGGTTGAGGCTTTCTCAGGATTAAAGGAAAACGATGGGGCATCTCGACGATGTAGGCGAAGCCGATGGCTGGCGGTGTTGGTTGTGTGATGAACCGGTGGATCGTGGCATGCACTCGAATGATCCGCGCAGCGCAAGTGTGGACAAACGGATCACCAAAGCACGCGCCAAGAAGAAGAAAAAAGACAGGAACGCACTCCCGCCGGATAGGCTGGCTCACAAAGGATGTAACACTAACAAGGGAGCCAGCGATCCAGTTATTGCTTGGCCGGATCATCTAATTGTTGTCGAACCCGCCTCCATTATTGCGGCTGCTGAGCGGCTTGAACGCAAGGGTGGTCGAGAAGCAATGGCACGATGTCCGACGGAGGATGACGCTAACGCAGCTGCCGCGTGGCTGATCGATCGCATATCACGATTGTCACCTGGCTTAGAATTGAGCAGCCAAATCACATCCACTGGCGGCCAGTATCTAATCAGCCTCATCGCTTCGAAGTAACGGAGCAAAAGCGGAAGTGACGATGCGAATAACCAGCGGTGACGTCGGGCGACTTAACGTTAATGTTGTGCACCGATCGTGCTCTCCCCTGCCTGATGCTCCAATGGACACGCAAATCTCGCCAAGCTTGACGTAAAGAGAGGCAGAGACATTTGAGATGCTTTGGTCACTCCAGTGAGCTTGGCTGCTCGACACACTGATCATCAATCCAGTGTCATCGTTTGCTGTCCACCGAACCCGATCCTCGTAAGGACAATCCGGTTCACGTGATCCGTCCATTGGCGACCACGAGCGGTTTTGTTTTAGTTCCAGTTCCGGGAGAGGACCCAAATTCAGTTCGTTCAACAACTTTGGTAACAAATCCAGAAATTGCTGGCGAATAATGTGTGTGGCTACCGGCTCAATTTTCCATTCAATAAACGACGAGTTTGTGTCCAGAGCTCCGCGCCGAATTTTGCCGCCTTGTAGGTCGGCTCCGTTGATGTCCGAATTGTCGGCAAAAGGATCGGCGGCAACTTGATTTAGAAGCTCGTTGAGAGATTGGATCATGTCGGCAAAGCGACTTCCGTATTCTTCCACAACCCGGACATGAAGTTCATTGAGTAAGACAAGGCCATCTGGAGCGAGGGCAGCATCTTGATTAGCAACGACAACCGCTTCGAACACTGACTGCTCGCGGTGCTGAACTAAAATTCGACAGTGCTCACCGACGACTTCTTGGCCGTCTAAGTATCGAGCGCTGATCGTGAACGCAACAACGTCAGCCCCATGCCTTAAGCCGACATTGGTACGGCACTTGAATGGACCTCTCATCCATCGAAGGTCATCAGGATCCTGCGACTCACTCCCAATCGAACCAGGCGTACGCGAGTGAGATACCTGCAGAGCGGACAAGGCCAGCTTACTGGCATTCCTTAAGATATCGCTTGCGTCGCGGGCAATTCGATTTGAAATAGGAAAAACCTTCGGGGTGACCGCATCAAAGGCAAGATCAGGCATTGGAATATAAGGGCCACGCAGAGGTTCACCTTGGTCATCTACCGACCCAATCGTGACGCTCGGTGGCGCCTCGTTGTATTCAAATGGCTCTCGATCATCCGGCACCAGAATCTGCCGAGCCATATCCAGGCCGATAGTATCGCGGATCATCATCGCGGGGCCAATGTGCCTTGGACAAAACCATCGACGGCTCGGTCGTTCGAATCGAGCATTTCCAGCAAGCAACGATCGCTTCACCTTCACCGAATACTCTTCAAAGAACTCGATGATTCCGCCTGCTTTTTCAGGGAACACGCTTTCACAAGAAGCACAGCTCGCCGTTCCATCTCCAAGTTTACCAATTGCCGGCCAAGGGTTGATTTCTGGTTCGTGGTGTTTGCCAATTACCTGGTTTGCTGCCGACGTCTCGCCCGCAGAACTAATCTGATCGACAACGGTTGCTCTGCCATCAAGTGATTTGGCGCTCGCATGCTTGGGCTCTCCCAGTAGCTCGCCAATCGCACTGGTTAACGTCATGGTCGGTGCAAGTTTCTGCGCATCATCGCAATGTTTCGCGCAGAACCATCCGCGGTTGGGACGATGGCCGACAAATCCAGGTTGTTTGGCGCGATCATCGAACACTTTGGTCGTCGAGTCATCAAGAAAGGAGATGAGTTCGCCGTCTCTTGGAGAAAACGAATTATTGCAAATTTCGCAAATCGGTGGCTTCATTTTGCCTTCTCTCGCACAGCCATGGAAAGACGAACTCGCCAAGGAGCCTCGGCCTTTCCGAAGAAACCATAGTCTCCAGTCATGCGAGTCATCAGCCGTCCGAGTTTTTGATGAAGAATCAAAACCTATTGTCAGAGCTAAAACAAACTTACACAAGCGTAAGGCACCGCATTGCAGGAGAGCTGCAAAGTCTGCTTCTCTAGTGACGGAACGGCGCGAGCCGTCCGGTTGTTGACCCACCGAGTGGCTTTGCGACACTCCGCTAACAACGACTTTGCAGTTCTCGTGTACCGCAACGATTCGAATGGAGAAAGAGAAACACAGCGTACGATCTTAAATTTGAAACTCACGATTCAAAGTAATTCAACACCCTGTCGCAATGATCATCTTGGCCGCATTGCATCCTGTTCGGCTGAAGTTAGATTGAAAGAGAAGGGCCCAATTGGGAGTCTTGCCCTGGCCGCTTTATCTCTTGAGTTATCAATGTCCCCACCCTCCACGCCGCCCGAAAGCGATAGTTCTTCACTCATCGGTAGATTCTTCGGCGTTTTTCGCTACAGCAAAGAAGCGCTGTCGCTGGTTTGGACCACGGACAAACGACTGACCTTTATTCTGTTCGCCCTGACAATTTTTGCAGGCGTCATTCCCGGTGCCATCGCATATATCGGCAAGCTGATAGTTGATGCTGTTGTGTTGGCAAGCCAAACCGAACTTGCTGCAGATCGCTCGATGGTGCTGAAATGGATTGGCTTGGAAGCCGTATTGATCGTTTTGATGGCGGCGGCGCAGCGGGCTCTGATGGTTTCGCAATCTTTGCTGAGGGCTTTGTTGGGGCAACGGGTCAATGTAATGATTCTCGAAAAGGCTCAAACGCTTGAGCTCTCTCACTTCGAAGACTCGGAGTTTTACGACAAAATGACACGGGCTCGGCGCGAGGCTTCGTCGCGGCCTTTGAGCTTGGTTAAGCGTACCTTTGGGTTGGTTCAAAATGGTATCACGCTACTGACCTATGGATGGTTGCTGATTCAATTCTCTTGGCTGGCGGTGCTCGGTTTGCTGGTCGCGGCGCTACCGGCCTTTTTTGTGGAGACGTATTTCTCCGGTGCAGCGTTTCGACTTTTTCGCTGGCAGGTTCCCGAGACCCGAAAACGCAACTACCTGGAATGGTTGCTTGCCCGCGAAGACTATGTCAAAGAGCTGAAACTTTTTGGCACTGGCGATTTGTTTCTTGGCCGCTATCGCGAGATCTTTGAAAAACTCTATGCGGAAGACAAAGCTCTTACCTTAAGGCGTGGTCTTTGGGGTTTTTTACTGGGAGTACTTAGTAGCGTTGCGTTCTATGGTGCGTATGCTTGGATTGGTTGGTCGGCTGCCATCGGGACGATTACTTTGGGTGGCATGACGATGTATCTGCTGATTTTCAAACAAGGCCAATCCTCGATCGCGGCGAGCCTCACCGCCATTGGGAAAATGTACGAAGACAACCTATATCTATCTAACCTTTACGAATTCCTCGATGAAGAAATAAACACTCAGGATGGAACGGCGAAGTCAGGGATAACGATTGGTGATGGCGTGCGTTTTGAGGAAGTCTCATTCACCTATCCCGGCCAGACGATTCCGGCTCTCGACAAAGTTAGTCTTCATCTAAGGCCGGGGCAGAAGCTCGCTTTGGTCGGTGAAAATGGGTCGGGGAAGACAACGTTGATCAAATTGTTGACGCGTTTGTACCTTCCCACCGAAGGTCGGATTTTGCTCGACGGAAGAGACCTGAATGAGTGGCAGTTGGACGCATTGCGGGAACGTATCGGTGTGATTTTTCAAGATTTTGTTCGCTACCAATTAAAGGTCGGTGAGAATATTGGTGTGGGTGATGTGGCCCATTTTGAGACCCGAGAGCAGCAACAGGATGCGGCCGAAAAAGGAATGGCTCATCCTTTTATTGATGAGATGGAAAATGGATATGACACACAGCTTGGTCGTTGGTTCAAAGATGGCCGAGAGTTGTCAGGTGGACAGTGGCAAAAAATTGCCTTGTCGAGGGCGTTCATGAGAAAGCAGGCTGATATTTTGGTGCTTGATGAGCCGACGGCTGCCATGGATGCCGAAGCTGAAGCTCATATCTTTGACCACTTTCGGGAGGCAACGCAAAAGCAAATGGCCATTCTGATTTCTCACCGTTTTTCGACGGTTCGGATGGCGGATGAGATTATCGTTTTGGATAAAGGCAAGATTATCGAGCGTGGATCCCATGAACATTTGATGGAGCAAGATTGCCACTACGCTCATCTCTTTACAATCCAAGCCAAAGGTTACCAGTAGCTGGCAAGCGGATTGAAAGGACGATGATGCAATGCAAATTTAAGAATCATACTTGTCGTTGTAGTAATGCTGACGGGTTATGTTTGGTACGAGTATTGCGAGCATCTTCTGCTGCGAATCTCGCGTGTGTTAGCGAGTCAGATTTGCGCATTCGGCGGCTTGATTCGGCGGCTTGATTCGGCGGCTTGATTCGGCGGCTTGATCTTTGCGGGTGCGTGGATCGGAACTGATCGCCCATTCACAAAGCCTGCAACGGATCGTGAGGAAAATGTCGTGGATCGCTCCGCTCACCCAACGTTGGAT
>CAZPTT010000008.1:18843-70300 GCA_964589435.1 uncultured Pirellulaceae bacterium | reverse complement strand
TTAACTACGAATCGCTTGAAGAACGTCGGTTATTGGCGGTTGATTTTGGGTGGAGTGTAACAACCGACAGCTTCGGCGGTTCGCCACCTGATCAATCGGGCGGTGTTGGCCCGAATCATGTTGTCGAAGTTGCAAACAGCACGTTCAAAGTTTTTGACAAAGCTACTGGGGCTCAGCTACTTAACAAACCGCTTGACGCATTTTGGACGGACACTGGCGAAGGCGATTTAGTGGGAGCCGAAGCTGACGCAGAGATGGTTTCCAACACAGCGAACGCGCGCGTACTGTTTGATGCTGAGTCGCGCCGCTGGTTTATCACTGCTTCCAGTGATGCAGATCTAATCACGGGTACTAATGCCAATAATCCGCAGGCCCCTGTCCTTGTTGCGGTGTCGCGTACGTCGGATCCTTTGCAGGATTGGCAAAGTCTGGCTGCGGCGTACAACCACGACCAAAATGATCAGACTCCGTTTCAACGATTTGATGGCGGATTTCTGCCAGCGGAAGCATTGCAAAACCCAGTCGGCGGTGATGCCGGACGTGGAGCCGTTATTAATCACTCCGCTGGAGCTCAGCTTCAGCTTTCGGTTGATGCGGATAATTTGTACATAACCGTCGCGGGAGGCTACAACCCTCAAACGTGGATTTTTGACAAAGAGGCGCAGCTGGTAACGATTCAGCCTACCTCCAATGGTGACTTCGCTCAGCAAGGCGTTCATTTCACCACGCTCCCCGATGCGGACGAGCATTGGGGATCGGATGTGACAGGAACAACGACGGGTAAATTTGGATTGTTTACCGAAAGCGGTGGGGGGACTTTCATCTCATTGGTTGAAACCGCTGATGGCACCCCCAACCTTGAACCGACAGTTCAGATTCCAGTCGACCCCTACGAGGCTCCTCCTCAGTTCATTCGACAGCAGTTCGATCCTGATATCCTGAATACGCAGGCGCAAATTACAGGAACAACGAAACGCTTGGGAAATAGTCTTTGGGCTGCCCACTCGGTGATGGGAACCAACGGAACCAGTGCGATTCGTTGGTATGAAGTTGACCTCGACACGAAGTCGGTTAAGCAATCAGGAACCATTCAGCACGACGTAGACAATTACATCTACCCTTCGATCGCAGTCACACCTCGAGGGCACGTCGCCATCAGTCATACAACGGCTGGTTTTGATCCTGAATTAAATCGTAGTCGGTTTCCAACCGCGTCAGTTTCAATCGGATACAACGTTAATGGAACGATGATTTTTGAAGCTCCGTACAACATTGTGGATGGAGAGGCCGGATTTTTTGACGGTGAAGGAAACTTGTGGGGTTACCATACCGATGCGGTGGCAGATCCAGGTGACATCAATCTGCCGCCTAACCCAGACGCTTTGGACAAGGTATACATCTTTAGTCAATGGGCAACTTCGCAATCATCCCGTGCCAACGGACGCCTGCAGATCACAGAAGTTGAATTCCCAGGCCACACTCCGACTCTTCAGGCTCCAGTTGCGGGCGTTGACAACATAATCAGAGTTCGACGCTCGGCGCTGGATCCGAATGAAATCGAAGTCGAAATTGATGGCATTGTTGTCGCGGCCTACCCCGAAGACGTCATACAAACAATCAATGTTGACGGTAACGGCGGGAACGACACGTTCATTTTGGATACGGTCAACGGAGAATTGAATCTGCCCGAGGGCGGCGGAGTCAATTTCATCGGCGATGGCGATGATACGATCCAATTGGATTCACCCCTCGATTCCAATTGGAATGTGGAGCGAAATGGAACAGGAACCATCGTCGTCGGTACCGATTCAGATCCTACCTGTGTCGCTCACTCGGAAGACTTAGTCACTCTGCAGCTCAATTTTGAAGCAGGTTCGCTTTGGGAAGATCCGACGCCAGAGCTTGATTCTGAAGGCGTCCTATCGACGCGTGGAGCAATTTTACAGGCTGAGTTGCAAAAGTACTTTGACCAAGTTCTCGCTCCTATTTTCGCAGGAACTTCAACGGTCACGATTGACATTACGGACGACGCTGTCGAATCCTTGGCTGCGTCACGCTATCTCGGAGCTGGATTGGTAGATGTCAATGGCGACATCGTCGAAGTCGGTTCACCTTGGTCAATCCTCACCGGTCGCGGTGATCGCAATGGGCCATCTGTCGCTGACGGCGTCATCGACTTCAATCTGGACCTTGCACAATACAACGATGACTTTCAGCTAATGCTTAGCAATGTTGTTGGTGGGCTTGCCCGAACTGAGTTCTTCAACGTTCTCGGAATGCAATCCGGAATTTCGAATGAAACTGCCGCCAATGATCCGCGTGGAACAACGATTACTCCAACGGTCATGGACTTGCAGTATTTCGATCTTAATGGTGAGCTGTTGGTGAATGGCAACACCGTTCAGGACTACGCAGCGAACCCAGACTGGGCTGGCGATAATTCTGGCATATTCTTTTTGGGTGTTGCGGACGACGGTTCGCCGTTGGAACTGCGGGTTAACTCGAATGCGGAGTTAATTGATTTCGACCGATTAGCATCCAGTTTTGCTGGTACAGGTCGCGACGGTGCATTGGATGTGGTCAATCAACAGGATCGAGCGTTTTTGCGAGGCCTTGGTTACTCACTCAATCCGATCATTCCGATTGCACCGGACGCTGGAAACCTAGTTACTTTCACTGGTATTGACAACGTTCTCGGCGGCACGGGGGTAGATCACTTCTGTATTAGTTCCATCAACATTGACCTGTCGGTGCATGGAAATAATGGAAATGATCAATTTATCGTCAACGGTGTTGGAGTCGGAGCGATCGACTTAATTGGTGAAGCGGGCGACGACTACTATGAGGTCAATACGACCGCGGCAAATGTAGTCACGGTTATCGATAGCGTTGGTATTGAAAACGATAAATTGCAAGTGTTTGGAACGTCGGGCACTGATCGTTTCGTATTCGAGACGACGGGCGTTGACATTAACGGTGGGCGTTTGGTTTACACCGGGATTGAAGACATCAACTTCGATGCTCGCGAGAGTGATGATACTTTCGAAGTAACGGCCACCAATCTTGGTACTGTCAAACTGACGGGTGGAGATGGCTCGGATCTGTTCCTTGTTAATGAACCCGGTGATGGCAATTCCAGCGTATTGACAATCTCAGTTAACGATCCAATCGCTGAGCCGACGGATGAGCTGCTGTTGGAAATCGAATCAATCATTTCCGACGCTTACCTCGGGAATCAAATCGAGAACTTCCAAGTCAATGGTACGTTCGAGATCAAAGATTTGGGTAACGGCACTCCAAACGTTGCGGGCGGCATCAACTTGATTGGTGATGGCGACGAGACGATTGATCTCAACACGATGATCGATGCCAATTGGATGATCAACGGAGATGGAAGCGGAACGATCACGATGGACGTCGATCCGTTGACGTTTACCGGCGTCAATGAAATGCTCGGCAGTCACGGGGTTGACGTGTTTGACATTCAAGGCGGGGACACTGACTTGATTGTTCGTGGCCGAGAAGGCGACGATATCTACAACGTGACCAGTGGTGGCACTGGGACGATTACGATCGACGACACGAGCGGAACCAATATCGTTAACGCGACAGGTACCATCGCGGACGACTTGTTTGTGTTTGATGCTGCGGGTGTGACCATTAACTCAACGAATTTGGTTTACAGCGGTATCAATAACCTTGTGTTAGATGGAATTGATGGCGACGATACCTTCGAAATTCAGGCTGCCAAACCGGAGATGATCTCGTTGGTCGGTGGTTTGGGCATTGACTCCTTTATCGTCAATGACATGGGCAATGGTGCGAATGCAAATACATTGGCTATCTCGAATACGTTGACCGCCGGCCAAGTTCAGTTGGACATTGGTTCGTTCATTACTGACACCTATTTGGCGGAAACAATCGAAGTTCTCTCCGTGCAAGGGACTTATACCCTCAACGGCGTTAATGGGACGCCGGCAGTCGCCGGTGGCTTTACTTTGCTCGGCGATGGCGATGAAAAGCTGATCGTTCAATCTTCCGTGGATGCAGCTTGGGTCATCAATGGTGATGATGGTGATGGCACGCTAACCATGGATACCGACACGTTGAACTTTAACGGCTTGAGTGAAATTGACTCCAGCCAAGGCGTGGATACGTTTGACATTCAAATGGTTGATTCCGGTCTCATCATTCGGGCTCGCGGTGGCGACGATGTAATTGGGATCAACAACCTTGGTACCGGAATCGTGACGATTTCTGGTGACCTCGGAAATGATGTGTTCACCGTCGATAATTCTGGCGGAGGACTTGATCTTCGCGGTGACGGTGGCATGGATCAATTCTTCATCAATGATGCAGGCACCGGCGCGATTAACGCAACGGGTGGTGTTGAGGATGACGAGTTCGTAATCAATGCCGGTGCGACTGCCGGTGCAATTAACGTCACTGGCCATGCCGGAAACGACACATTTAATGTGGTTCGTTCGGGTGGCACATCGCTTACCGTTAGTGGTAACGATGGAGACGACACGATCACGTTTGATGACGCTGGTGCCGCGGTTTCCGTGATCAACGGCGACAATGGTGATGACGTCTTCAATATCCTAAATTCTGGTACGGTTGGTTTGACGGTCAATGGAATGGCTGGAATTGACACTTTTGAAATCAACAACGTCTTGGGCTCAGCGCCGATCGACGTTCATGGTGGCAATGGCAACGATCAGTTCACGGTCACTGAATCTGGCAAAGGACAGCTCGAATTGTTCGGAGAGGCGGATGACGATACTTACACAGTCGTGAGCATTGATCCGACAATCGTTTTCCGAATCGTCGACAGTATCAATGCTGAGAACGACACTTTGCAGGCAGGTGGTACGGACGGTGATGACGTTTTCGATATCACAGACAACTCTGCCATCTTCAATATGTCGACTTGGGACGTTATCGGTATCGAGAACTTTGGCTATGACGGCTTGCTCGGTGACGATACTTTCAATGTCAACATGACAAGTGGGTGGAACGGCAACCTGGCATTGTCTGGTGGTCAAGGCAACGATCGGTTTATCGTTAACAACGCTGGAGCGGGTCGGCTTGACCTCGCCGGTGATGTTGGCAACGACTACTACGAAATTCAATTCAGTAGTACGACGGACGTTTCGATCGTTGATTCGGCCGGTGTTGATTCTCTGATGGGATTGGCGACCAATAATGCGGATCAGCTCGATCTGACAACCGACATGGCCAATGTCAACGGCGGAACCCTGGTTCATAGTGGTGTCGATTCAGTCATTTACGACGCACTCGGTGGCTCTGATGTTATCAATGTCGCTTCGGCAATCGGGAATAGCTTGTTTGTCGGTGGAGATGGAGTTGATACTTTCAACGTCTCAATGACGGCCGATGGAAACCGATACACTGGTGACGGCGGCGACGATATCTACAACATCATTGGTTCAGGCGGCGTGACGACATTTGAAGGTAATGATGGTGCCGACACGTTTAATGTAATGATGACCACGGGCGGCGGTACTTTCACTGGTGACGCTGGTAACGACATTTTCAACATTGATTCAGTGACTGGAAACAGTGACTTCCTCGGTGGTACTGGAGCAGATGTCTTTGAAGTGAATGATCACTTGCCGCTTGGCAGTGCTGGTTTGATCAATATCGACGGTGGAAACTCGCGAAATCTCTTGACGGTTAACGGCTACGATGCAGTTGATAATGTCGTCACGGTTACCAATACGATGATTACCGGACTGTCGGCGGTTCCAATCTCGTACGCTGCGACAGACGGAAGTTTCTCGATTGATGGTGGCAGTGGCGGAATCACACTCAATGGCTCAAGTGCGAACGATACGTTTGAAGTCACTTCCTTCGACGCCAAGCATTCACTCCGAATGTTGGGTATGGATGGCGACGATACCTTTACGGTTCGCGAGTTGACTTTGGGTGCTGTTGAAGCCGACGGTCAGGAAGGTTCAGATCGTTATCAATATGCGGTCGGTTCAGCCAACAATCGTTTCTTGTTTGCTCTGGATTCAGGAACCACTGGAACAGATCGTTTGATTACAACATTGACCGAGTCTGCAGACACAGTGAACTTGAGCGGCGAAGTGTTTGTGGTTGATACCGACCGAATGGTCTTCAACGAAAACTACGAAGCACTCATCATCAATTCTCGCGGTGGTGACGATGTTATCTCGATCAATCGCTTGGACGTTGGTTTCTTGCGAGTCTTGACTGGCGATGGAAACGACACGGTCGACGTGAATGAGTTTACCGGTGTTGCCAACGGCGTTTCGATCAACACGGGAGCCAATGATGATACGATCAACTTGAACACTAGTTCGACATCAAACTTCGTTACCGCTTTGGGTGGCGAAGGCAATGATGCATTTACCGTCGCATCATCGGCTTACGGCAATGCGATCATTGACGGTCAAGAAGGATCGGACAGCTACGACATCTCAATCGCAGATCGTTCTTCCCGGTTTGTTGTCGCTCGTGATTCTGGAACGACCGGAGTCGACGACTTGGTTGTCCAAGGAACAATTCTTGATGATATTTTGACCCTCCGTTCTGGCGTGGTCAAAACTCCTCACCAAGACATTCTTTACAACCAGAACACTGAATCGCTCACCGTGATGACTGGCAGTGCTCGAGACAATATTTCGATCTATGGAATTAGTGCGGCAACGACGAATATCAACACCGAAGCTGATCGTGATTTGTTGTTCTTGCATTCCACTTTTGGAAATCAGCCAAGCAAAACGCTGAATGTTGATTTGGGTGTCGGCAATGACACCGCCGTTATCCGCGGTTCGAACGCGGATACGACAACCAGTTTCGCTGGTGGCGAAGGCGACGACGCATTCAATGTTGGCTCTTCACTGGCGGATGCCGATGGAAATCTGGATGTGCTTTACGGTTCGATTGACATCGTGGGTGGCAATGGAAATGACCGCGTGTACATCAATGATCAAGGCAAGAATGCTTCCTTTGATTATCGTGTCACCGCGAATTCGGTTTCTAAAATCACTAATGATCCGAACCCGTTCTTTGCCGGCATCACTTACGACGGTACGGTTGAAACCTTGCGTCTAGATGCAACCAACTTTAAAAACCGAGTGGACGTGTTCGGAAGTCAAGACACGACTTACAGTTTCCTCGGAAGCGGTGGGTTCAATCAAATCTTCCTGGACGCGACTGACTCAGCAATCGACGGCCGTAACTTGACGAAATTCAATGCCCTTGATGGACTTTGGACTTTCACCAACGGCAAGCGTGACATCTTCTTCGAGAACTTCTTCGTAATCTAAACCTTAAAGACCGCTAGGTTAGCGACAAAACGTTTTCACTGAGAGAAACCAAATCAGCCCCATTTACTGGGGCTGATTTTTTTTTGATCATGATTGTTGATGCGTTTTGAATCTAAGTCTCAGCCGTTTTCCCAAATTGGATAGGAGTCAACCGTGAAGGGTGTGAGTTTTCAAGCCGTCGGGGATGTTGAAACGATCGAGATGGCCGATCCGGAAATCCAGGATCCGCGTGACGCCATTATCAAGGTTTCGTTGGCTGGTCTTTGCGGAAGTGATTTGCATCCGTTTTTTGGACGCGAAAAGGGACTCGATGTTGGCACCGTGATGGGGCATGAGTTGGTCGGCGAAATTGTCGAACTGGGAACCTCGGCATCCGCCGATTCGAATTTGAGCATCGGTGACCGGGTGTTTGCGCCGTTTTCGACCAATTGCGGAGATTGCTTTTACTGTCAGATCGGGCTGACGTCTCGTTGTGATGCCGGACAGCTATTCGGATGGCGACAAGACGGGCTTGGTCTACATGGCTGTCAAAGTGAGCTGGTACGTGTGCCGCTGGCCGCTGGGACGTTGGTTAGGTTGCCTGAAGCCGTTAGCAATGAAGAGGCGCTGTTGTTGGGCGACAATCTTTCGACAGGATACTATTGCGCGAGCATGGCTGACATTCGGTCAGAGGGAGTTTACGTCGTTATTGGTTGCGGAACTGTTGGCCAGCTTTGCATTTTGGCAGCACGTGATTTAGGGGCAACAAAAATATACGCGCTCGACCTGGTCAAAGACCGACGTCTGCAGGCGGAGGCTTTGGGCGCGGTTGGACTCGAGCCTGATGAGAGCGCGGTTGCCGAAATAAACGCAGCCACTTCCGGTCGCGGTGCGGATGCGGTGATGGAACTTGTAGGGCTGCCGGACGCACAAGCACTTGCCTATCGGTTGCTTCGCCCTGGCGGAGTGATGTCGGTGATTGGCTGTCATTGCACTCCTGATTTCGCATTCAGCCCTGTTGATGCTTATGACAAGAATCTCACCTATCGAACAGGCCGCTGCCCAGCCCGCTCATTCATGGAACCTCTGATGCAGAAGGTCATTGATGGCGACTATGATCTTGGCGGATTCGTGACCCATCGTTTTGGAATCGAAGATTGCAAGAAGGCGTACGACGTGTTCTCTAATCGAAAAGACGGGTGTATCAAAGCAGCGTTGGAGTTCGATTAGTAAGAGAAGCGTCATTCCAAGAGGCATTGATTCACGCATTTAGGTTGTCTTGGGCACTGCCGCCAATGTTCACTATCGAATGAGTCCGATATAGAAGCTGAATAGTTTCTCGTCGTCGCCAGTTGCTGTTGAAATTGGGAAAGCAAAATCGAAAGCCAGTGGCGCGGCGGTTCCCGCAAACGGAACGTTAACTCTCAGTCCTAATCCTGGTGCGACACGGAAGTTTTCAGAATTCAGTTCGACGCTTTCCTCGACGGTACCGAAATCAATAAATGTGACGCCATGGATAAAGTCATCGGCGCTTAGTGGGAATTTGTATTCAAGCGTGTTGAGCCATTGAAATTCGCCTCCCACGCGAACACCATTCTCGATCGGAGAAACACCACGGAAATCGAATCCTCTCATGGACGAAAAACCACCCGCGAAAAAGTTTTCGAACACGGGTGTCGATCCGCCTGTAAATCCCAGTTTGGTTTTGTAGCTAAGTGTGTGAGCTCCGGATTGGTCGGGTCGAGCGTAAATTAAGCGATGGTTTTGGAAATCGACTTCGCCTCTCGAATAGCTGTAGTCACCAAAAGCTTGAGAAAATTTCAGTCCCAAATAAGAACCGACTTTTGTTGAAACGGGATCAATCCTGTTGTCGTAGACCAGCCCGAGCGTGCCAAGGAATAGATTGCTGTTTCCAAGTGTCGCGTTCAGTTGTGGTGACGCCATCAAACGTGGGTTGTCGATGGTAACACTTTCCATTCGCAAGCCAGCGCTTACTGATAGGTATTGATCGAGGCGCGTCTCAAAGTTGACTCTCCCTCCTAATCGTTCTTCGTCCCAATCAAAGAATTGGCGATCAAACAAATAGCCGCTAACGCTCAAGCTGTTGTCAGTCCCTCGAAAGTATGGATTGGAAAGGCTTATCAGATATCGCTGGACGTCTTGTCCAGGCATGGCTTCCAGTCGAAACGTCTTCCCGCCACCGCGCCAGGCACGCGGGTCAAATACTTGACCGAGCCCACGGGGAATATCAAAATCCCGCTCCTCAATAACGATTTGACCTAACAAGCGATTGTCTGACGTAAAAGAAGCACCAACGTTGTATCGCCCGGTCGGATTGTTGGGAATGATGACGTCAATGTCCGCGTAACCAGGGACGTTCGGGTTTTGGATCGTTTGGGGTGGAGGTAGGACGACGGGAGAATATATTTGGCCCGGATTCGTGTAGATGATTTGATTGGGTGGTGCCGCTTGCAGGCCTGGTTGAACCCCGGGCGTGAACTGATTTTGATACTGATATGGGGCAAGTCCGGTCTGTGCCGGCAGTTGTTGTTGAAGCTGCGGTTGAGTTTGAAACTGAATTTGTGGTTGGCTGCCGGGGTTATCTGGTGTCTGGTAAAACGAGTTTTGGTTGAGGGGGCTTTGAGCGGCTGGATAAGTCGCCGGATACTGATAGGTCGCCTGCTGAGCGTTGCCGATTCCGTTAGTTGATTGGAATGCCGCCGATGGAACTTGAGGTTGCGAGAATTGATTTTGCGGCGATTGCGGAGGAGCATACGAAGTCGTCGCAATTGGCTTTGCCGCAACACGACGCTGGTTTACCGGTGCAAGACGATGGTAGTTAACGTCGGCGACGTTACGATGAATCGAAACTTGGTTGGCAAGTCCTCCGCCGTTGAAGTGCGGCGGCCCGTTGAAATTGGATGGTGTTTGGCACCCGACAGAAACGAGGGACAATATTGCAAGCATCAACAAGGTGCCGACTGAAGTATGGATCGCGGCTCCGATCATATTGTCAGAAGAAGCGCTGATTGGTGTTCTGCTGTTCTGGAAGCGATCAGCCAGTCGTCTGAGCGAATTGTGGCCCGAGCCAATCATTAAATCTTGATACTTTCAACTTGTCTTCTGCAGCGAAATGTACTGATCGTGCGGGGCGTTGAATTGACGCTTCACCTGAATTGACGCCCATCGCGTTCAACCGTTGCTTTCGATTTGCGAAGCCGTCAAATTGTTGTGCCTATCGCAGCACGCCAAGGTAAAAGCTGAAGATCTTTTCTTCATCACCCGGTGCGGACGATACTGGAAAAGCGAAGTCGAACGCCAGCGGAGCACCACCGGTTGCGCCACCCGGCATTTGAACTCGAAATCCAAATCCGGGAGCGACACGAAAGTTGTCTGCGTTAATCGTGATGCTTTCTTCAACCGTTCCGAAGTCACAAAACAGAACACCTTTGACCATGTCGTCAGCCGTTACGGGGAACATATATTCAACAGAGTTCAACCATTGAAATTCACCACCGACCCGCACACCACCTTCAATCGGTGCAGCGCCTCGGAAGTCATAACCACGCAAGGTTGAGAATCCACCGGCAAAATAGTTTTCAAAAATCGGAGTTGAGGATCCACTGAATCCAGCTTTGGTTCCGTAGCTAAGCGTATGGCGGCCAGATCCATCTGGGCGTTCGTAAAGTAAGCGGTAGCGACGGTAGTCAACGTCGCCCCGAGCATAACTGAAATCACCAAACGCCTGATTGTAGGTCATCGACAAGTAGCTACCTGACGTGGCCTGAACACGACTGTCTCTTGTGTCACGAACCAGGCCAACATGTCCGAGGAACAGGTTGCTTGCGCCCAACGAGTTGTTCAGTTCGGTCGATGTGCCCAAGCGAGGATTGTCAATCGTAACGCTTTCCAGACGGACGCCGGCGCTAATGGACAGATCTGGAGTCAGGCGTCGGCCTAGCGAGAATCGTCCGCCAAGTCTTTCTTCATCCCAATCAAAATACTGTCGTTCGAATAAGTATCCGCTGGCGCTAAAACTGTAATCGGTTCCGCGAAAGTGAGGCTCCGTGAAAGTGACTGCATAGCGCTGGAGGTTGGCTCCTGGAGCAAGTTCCAAGCGGAATGACTGACCGGCTCCACGCCAGGCCGTTCCGTCCATGATTTCTTTGAAGCTTCGTGGCCATCGGGAGATGTCGAAGTTCTTTTCGTCGATCACAAACTGACCGACGATTCCGTTGTCGGAGTTATAAGCACCACCGAAATTGATTTTTCCGGTCTGCGTTTCGGCAACGTAAATATCCAAATCGGCGTAGTTCGCGGGAAACGCGTTTCCACCTGGTGCAAGTGGTTGGATCAGAGGGTTGGCTTCGTTAGGCGATCCGATATTGGGCGATGGCAGGCCAATTGCTGGTACCGTTCTGCCCTCAATCGAAAGCTCAGGATGTTGGTAAGCCGTCTGTTGAACAAATGAGCCGTCGTCGACTACTCCACCTGCTTGAACGACGGAGCCGGATCCAAAATCGTCAGAGCTTTGGGCGCGAACCGTGACGCTGCTCGAGGGTGACGGGCCGATCAAGCTTGGGTTGGCACTCGGGCGTTGCCCGTTTTCTTTCGACTTGGTCTCGTCGCTTTTTGTTCCGTATGAAACGAGTCGCAATTGAGATGAGTCTTTAAGGCTTGTTTCTGCGGACGGCGTGTTTGTAGTAGGTTTTGATCGAACGGCCAGTCTTTGTTGGATCGCGTTTTGCCGCGGTGCCGATTGGTTCAGCTCGACGTCACCGGAAAGTAGGTCGAGTCTTTGTTGCTCAGACAAAGTGCGAGAGATCGCGACACGTCCGGACAGACTGCGATCCAAGGCAGCGAAGTTGATTTCGTTGCTTTTCGATGCCCATGGCCCGTTGGTTGCGCATCCTGCCGAGATGATCAACGCAAGGCTGAGCGTTGCGATCAAGGCGGAGCCGAACCGATTTGGATTGTATTGTTGCATGGCCGGTTTACTGTGGCGGTATGTGTCAAAAATGGGCAATGAAGTCGTGAGGTTGCGATGCATTAGTAACGCGATGACGATCGCCCTGAACCTGCGTTGGCGTGACGCTCCAATGCCTTTAACTCTGGTGGCCTGACGACAATTCTTGGCGGCGAAGCCCCCGGAGTACCTGGCCCGGCAAAGATTTGGGCGCCACCGAGGCGGCGTTCGCTGTTTCTTATTTCGCGAACGTCGATGAGCTCACCTGTTCGAACCGAAAGTCGGTTGAGTACGACTTCTCGTTTGGTAATTCCGTAGTCGCCTTCGAAGTGAACGTTGATGTTCCCGACGCGGTATTGTTTGCCTTCATCAATTTTGTAGACGATATCCAGCAGGCCGGGTTCTTCGAGGAATCTCGGTTCGGCAACCACATTGGCGTACACGAATCCTTGACTGCCATAGAGATCCCGCAAGGCCACGACATCGACATTCATTTTCGCGACGTTGAATTCGGGCTGCTCTTCTGTCGGCTTAAGTTCAACCATTCCGAGCAACTGATCGGCGCCGTAAGCATCGTTGCCAATAAAGGTGACATTTCGAACTCGGTATCGCGGGCCTTCATTGATGATGAATCGCAACGTCAGCCAACGGCCATCATTGCTTTCACTAATTTCTCGACCAATGCGAGCGTTGAAGAAGCCAAGACTACGGTAATAGTTCGTCAGCCTTAAAACGTCTTGTTCGATTTCATCGCGGTTAACGAGTCCGCCCACGATTTTGAGAATGTTGTCTTTCGATTTGATAAAGCTTCTTAGGCGGGCGTCGCTGGCGATACCATTGCCTTCAAACTCAACTTTCCAGATGCGTTGCTTTTGGTCTTCGTGAATCAGGAAGACGACTTGAGAATCGTTGTTCTCAATGCCTTCCTGAATTTCTACTTGTGTTTTGGGGTAGCCTTTTTCTTTGTAAAGCTCTTCGAGTTTTGTTTTCGCCATCCGAATCTGATGAACATCGAGCGGGCTACCGTCTTGTAATCCTGTTGCCTTTTGGAGGGCTCGATCTGAGATGCCACGATTCCCAACGAACTTAACGGTTGACATCGTGTTTCTTTCCACGACGTCGATTGTGACAACAATGCCTTTAGGGGTTTCACTGATGTAAGGTCCGTTGATTCGGCTAATTTCAGGCATTCGCCAGAGTTGGTCGACGTCTTGTTGGAGTTTGTCCGGATCAAAATATCTGCCAGGACGAGTGCGAATGTTGCGCGTCAGGTGATGGGTGGGAACGGTGGTGTTACCTTTGAAGATGACTTCGGCAACAATGTTGGCCGCGTCGGCTGGGGCCGATTTCTGCTGAGTTGGATCCTTGTAGGCCGAAAACGAGGGGTCAAGTTTTCTCGCCGCGCCATTGAGGCTGCGAACTCTGTTATCTGGGCTTTGCAACCGAACAGTATCGAGCGGCGTTTTGTCCAAGGTTGTCGACGGAACTGGCAAATCAAAATTTGCGAACTGATTCGCCTGGCAACCCAGGCAAACTGAGATCGCGACAAGCATCGCCAGCGGCGCGATACGATGAAGCGCGCCGAAGTTTTTCGATTGGCGAGCGTTTGAGTTTTTTAACTGCGGCAGCGATTTGTAATCGGTGCGCATGGGTTGCTTGTGATTTTGCAACGTTCGGTCCATCCTTTGACCCCAACTTGAATTTTTCTGCTGCGTAAATACAGAAACCCCAAAAAATTCGCAAGTCGATATTCCGCTAGCGAGGTTTTTGGGCTGGTTTTCATAACCAGCAGCAATGGTACGGCGCGGTTGCAAATTCGGTTCACGGAATAATCGAAGAATGTGAACAGATTCAATTTATGGCTGGCTGGCGTGGATTTAAACAGTCGAATTCTCTGAGCCAGCAAGAATTACGATCGGCCAACGGCTGATCGGAGCGATAATTTCGGCTTCGGAAATCGTGCTGACGAAAACGACAGCCGAATTGCTACCGACGAGTTTTAAGTCGAGATTGCCAACCAGTCGCCATTCCTGTTCCTCGCGCCAATCGATTTGAGAGTTCGAAGCGGCTAGTTGAAAATAGGGGCGATCCTCGAAGGACATTTCTTCCCAGTCTTGCTGGTCGCCATAGATTACCGGCTTGACGCCAAGTTCCATCAGAACATCGCGATCGATTGCGATACCGAACGGTTGAAAATCCCATCTGCCAAGGTGCTTGCGAAAGACCGTTCGTTTCGTCAGTTCGGTAATCGGAATATTTGAAAAACAAACAACCGGATTGCAGTCTCTCGTCAATTGGTTGGATCCGATTAATTTTCGAGAAGCAAGAATTCGAGCGATCGCCGATAGGTCGTCGTGGTTCCGGCGGCTGGAACGAAAAATTAAATCATCGAGATACTCATGCTGCGTTTGATCTGGCCAAGCCCCAATCCGCCGGCGAGTCCAATGTAAGAGAAATCGCTCAGGCTGAATTTCTGATAGTTCGAGAATGGGAACGTTGAGCGGATGGGGTGGCAACTCAATCGACTGACCATTGGCGCGTGGCATTTCCGCCGCCTCAAAATTCATGTCACCGAATGTCGACTTGGGCGGCGCTATCCGCGAGGCGGTTTCGGATTCGTGCGTTTCTGATTCGTCGTAAAGCCACCAAGCCGTCGCGCCTTTGGAGATTAACTCCGACTTGACGGCTTCTTTGGTCAAACGTGAATCGATCAGTAGTTTGGTGGATTTAGAAACGTCTGATTTGGATGTTGATTCAGCAAGTCTCTTTAGCGCGGCTTTGTGAACGTTGCCGTTTGGGCTGATCGAAAGCAATCGAAGTTCCTCTGCGATCGCCATGACAACTTGATCAGTCGACAATTTTTTGGAATTTGGATTGGACGCTCCATTTTTTGGCAATGAGGCAAAATAGCAAATCAGATGATTTGGACTTGCTATTGAAAGTTTATGGGCGTCGGCAAGGCAGCTTTGAATCCATTTGCGCGTGACGTTTTTGGGAAATGGTCGTAGCTCAAGTAATGGGAAGCCGAAGAGCTGAGCGATACGCCGAACAAATGTGTCAGTCGTAGTTTTAGCGCCGGTTAATAAGAGGTGTTGTTTCGGATCAAGTCTCGCCGCCATGGTACGGATGGCATCGAACCAACTGTCGTAGGCATCAAGCTTCCTGCTTAACCGCGAACTGGCGACACAAACAGATTTGCGTTCCAGCCATGAAGTGTTTTTGGAGTCGGCAGCTTTGGGGCTGGATGTTGGTAGCCAAAAACAACAGCGGTCGATTTCTGGATTCCTTAGTAATTGACCCGGCGCTCCGAGTGTAAACACTCCGTTCAAATCAAAATCAGTTTGTCGATGCGAGTCAGGTTCGCCAAGATTCCAGGAATCGATCAGCAAATTGTTGCCCAAGAAAATTTGTTTCGGTACATAATCGTTCAGGCTTTCGGCCGAGTCGTCACTGATGAAATGTGATTTTGCCAACCAAGAAATCAGATCCGAGTGATCTGAAGGCGTGGCGATACGATGGGAGTTAGACGGTGAAATTGGCATCGTACATTCCGTCGAAATGGAGAAGGACTGAATGGTGGACTAATGCTTGTAAACTCAGCACTGAATTGTACACCCGTAGTTTCTCATACTTTGACGAGTTAACATAGTTGTTCGGCGGCTAGCATTGACCGTCCATTCTTCCTCGAGTATTTCGGCGGTTTCCAAGCGATGACTAAGCGGGTGTTAAGTGTTCTGTTTTTACTCGCCGCCATAGCGGTCGTCGGCTACTTGCTGGCAGATTGGTACCAGGGTGCGCCTCTTGATGTTGAGTCGCATTTTGTTGGGCGCGAATCCTGCATTGAATGTCATCAGACTCAGGCCGCCCTCTTTCATGGCTCCGATCATGATCTGGCGATGGATTTGGCAACCGATGATACGGTTTTAGCTAATTTCGACGACCAGCAGATTGAGCATTATGGGGTCACATCGCGAATGTTCCGGGACGGCGAACGGTTCATGGTGAACACCGAAGGCCGCACGGGTGAAATGGAAGACTTCGAGGTCAAGTACGTTTTTGGCGTGCGCCCGCTGCAGCAGTACATGGTCGAGCTGGATCGGCCAGCGGATGCTAAGCCAGATGAAGTCGGTCGCGTGCAAGTTTTGCGAATTTCCTGGGACACCAATTCACAGAAGTGGTTTCATCTTGATCCGCCAGACGTGCGTGAAAAGCTAGAACCTAACGATCCGCTTCACTGGACTGGAATCACGCAGAACTGGAATGCGAGTTGTGCCGATTGTCACAGCACTGACTTGAAAAAGAACTTCAACGCGTTAGCCAATGAATATCACACAACGTTCTCAGAAATCGATGTAAGCTGTGAAGCCTGTCATGGGCCGGGCAGCTTGCATGTGGAATTGGCCAATCAGAAGAGCCCTTTTTGGGATCGCAACCATCAATATGGTTTGGTCAAGCTCAAGACCGAAAGCAACCGACCTCAGATTGAAACCTGTGCGCCGTGCCATTCGCGCAGAGTTGTAGTCGATGATAAGTTCCAACCTGGTTGTAACTTCGACGATTACTACGCCACTCAGCTTTTGACTGATCGTATCTACCACGCCGACGGCCAAATTCGTGATGAAGACTACGTTTACGGCTCGTTCATCCAAAGCAAAATGTATCACAACGGTATTCGCTGCAGCGATTGCCACGATCCGCATTCGACCAAAGTCAAATTCGATGATAACCAGTTATGTACATCGTGCCATCAACACCCCGCCGGTAAATACGACACGCCGAACCACCATCACCATGAACCTGGAACACCAGGTGCGAGTTGCGTGGAATGTCATATGCCGGCGACGACTTATATGGAACTCGATTCGCGACGAGATCATAGTTTTCGAGTACCTCGTACTGACTTGAGCGTTCGCTTTGGAACTCCCAACGCTTGTACGGCTTGTCATATTGATGAAAGCAAACTTGCGTCCGATGAAGATCGTAGGCCGTTGAAGCAATACCTCGATTGGATCATGCTTGCGGAAGAGGGCGACAAAGGAGTTAAGTCAGAACTTGAGCGAGTCAATCAGTTGATGTTTGAGGCGACTCAAAAATGGTATCCCGAGGATCAGTCGCCCCCCAAGTCTGAATATTATGAGCAACTGACGATCGGACGTTCGGCGGATGCGGCGCGTATTCCGACGCTCGTTGACCTGTCGAATGATCGAAAGGCTCCAGCAATTTTTCGTGCCAGCGCGTTGAACGCGTTAATGGATGATACCGGTAAAGAATCGTTGGATGCTGCGTTGAAAGCGATTGCTGATCCGGACGCAAAAGTTGTTGCCGCGGCGATTGTTCGATTGGATATGGAGAGTATCAGGCTTGGTGGTCGGGCACAGTACGGCGAAGCGACTGCGACAGATCTTGAGTTGCTCAAGTCGTTGACAGAGAATATTGCTTCGCTATTGTCGCACCCATCGAAACGCGTTCGAATCGAAGCGGCGCGAACATTTGTCAGCCTGCCACCTGACGCGCGGCAAAAGTATGCTGAACCTGACCGGCAAAAAGCTTTTCAACTGGCATTGGACGAGTACAAAAAATCACTCTACATCGAAAACGATCGAGCCGTCTATCATATGATGCTTGGCGGTTTGCACGAGATGATGGGCGACCCGGAACGTGCGATTGATGCGTATCGTGCAGCGATAACTGTCGAGCCAAATTTGGCGGGGCCGCGCTCCAATCTGGCGACACTGTTGGAAGCCAAAATCGACGGGTTCAGGAACCAGCTTCGCCAATCACAATCCAGTGGCGGTATGCAAGCCGGACAATTGCAGGGACTTTATGGTCAGATGCAATCGCTTTCGAGACAAGCAGCCAAGTTGCGTTTCGAAGAAAATGGCTTGTTGGCGGTCGATGTTCAAAGAAGCGAAGGATTGCCGGATACACATGGTTTGCACTACCGGTATGCGATGTCGTCTTACGTCCAAGGCAAACTCGACCTAACTGAAAAGCACTTGCTGGAAGCCCATGCCCAGCAGCCAGATAATCCGATGTATCTTATGGGCCTCTCGACGTATTTTATTCACGTGAAACAACCCCAAGTCGCACTGAAGTACATTGAGCCCTTGGTCAAGATGGACAGTCAGCATCCTGGCTATCGCGCGTTGGCCGATCAAGCGAACCAGATGATCGAGGCGATCCAAACGAGTCCGTCGGATACGTCTGAGAATAGAGCGATTGAACTCAAAACGAACCAGCAACAAGGAAATTGAACTGATGCCACGTTTCAAAGTTGCCGGCGTGCAAATGGATATCGCGATCGCCGATGCGAAGCTTAACCTGGAGAACATGGAATCCCGCTTGAGGGAGACAGTTGCGGCTGGGGCGGAGTTGACAGTTTTCCCGGAGTGCACAACAACTGGCTACTGTTTCGATTCGCTTGCGGAAGCTCGTGAAGTATCTGAAACATTCGAAGGCGAGAATTTGAAACGGGTTCAAGCCATGTGCTCGGAACTGAAAACGTTGGTCGTTTACGGTTTTCTTGAATTGGCGGGTGAGCATGTTTTCAATTCATTGGCACTCGTCGGTCCGACAGGTGTGTTGGGGAGTTATCGAAAGATTCATTTGCCATTTTTAGGAGTGGATCGATTCACGACTCCCGGCGATCGCGCGTTCGACGTGATTGAAACACCTGTTGCCCGAATCGGAATGAATATTTGTTACGACAGTTCTTTTCCTGAAGCGGCGCGAGTATTGGCGGTCAAAGGTGCGGATTTAGTTGCGTTGCCAACCAATTGGCCGCCAACCTCTGGGCTGACGGCTGATGTCATTCCAAATGCTCGAGCCCTTGAAAACCATCTCTATTTCATGTCGATCAATCGCGTGGGTATGGAGAACGGAATTGAGTTTATCGGCAAGAGTAAGATCTGTGATCCAAGTGGCAAGAGCGTCGCGTTCGCCGATCATGCGAACGAAGAGATTCTGTACGCTGAAGTCGATCCCGAACGAGCCCGGCAAAAACATCTCGTTAATATTCCCGGCGTTCACGAAGTCCATCGGATGAATGACCGCCGACCGGACGTTTATGGTCCGATTTGTGAATGAATCATCATAAGCCGCGACGGCCCCATTCTTAATCAGGACGGCTTGCTACAATGGAAGGCTCTCAATCCTTCTCCACTCCACGTACAGTGACGGTTACGTCTTGATGAATGCTGCCAGAACAATTCACCGTTTATTGTATCTGTGTTTTTGCGTCTACTTTTGCATTCCGCAGACAGTTCATGCCCAAAGGACTCACGATTTCTTGCGCGAGATGCAATTTCTGGCCGTTGAAACGGGAGATGCAAATTGGGTTCATTGGGGCGACAAGCCAAGCGTCTTTTCAAATTGGACAAATCACTCCAATCGCTTGATTCCGGTTTACACGTTTGGAATATCGCTTGAATCTGTCAAAGGGCCGAACAGCGTTTACCGGAGCGAGAAGGGATTGAAGAAGTTGTACGGCAAGTTGCCAACTTTCACTTTGAATCCCAAGGCCATCTACTTTGATCAAACCGACGTTTATCACTTGCAGCAACAGGCGTTTGCCGCTGGTAAAAAGAACGTCATCTTGATGGTGTTCGATGGCATGGATTGGCAGACGACTCAGGCAGCATCAATTTACAAAAATCAGAGGGTGATGTACCGAAAGGATCGCGGCAAGGGTTTGTCGTTCTTGGACTATCGAGGTGGCCCTACAGATTATGGTTTTTGTGTAACGGCTCCGCACAATAATGACACCAAGAAAAATGTGGATGCTCAATTGCTAACGGCAATTGGTGGTGAGGAGAAAGTCGGCGGATACTGCTCCGAGTGCGGTGGTCGGACTCCATGGGAAGTTCCGGGCGCGCCGTCCTATTTGATGGGGCGAAGAAAAAGTGTGCCACACATGTATGCTGATTCGGCGGCCACGGCCACGTCGATGAATGCGGGAATTAAGACTTACAATTCATCGATCAATATCGCACCCGATGGCAAACAAGTCGAAACGATCGCTCATCAAAAACAGCGTGAAGGACTTTCGATTGGCGTTGTGACGAGTGTCCCGATCAGTCATGCGACTCCCGCGTGTACGTATGCCCATAACGTTAGTCGAAACGATTATCAGGATCTAACGCGCGACCTACTGGGAGTGAGATCAATTTCCCATTTTGAAAAGCCGCTTTCTGGTGTCGACGTGCTGATTGGTTGCGGCTGGGGAATCACCAAAGAAGATGATGTCGAAGATCAGGGCGTTAATTTTGTACCTGGAAATAAGTACCTTTCAGCGTCAGACCTGAAGCGAATCGACGTTGAGAATGGTGGCCGTTACGTTGTGGCTCAGCGAACTCCAGGTGTGGCAGGCAAGGAAGCTTTGAAGGCCGGTTCGCAGCTGGCTGCAAAAAACCGATCTCGATTTTTCGGTTATTTCGGCGCGATGGGAGGGCATTTGCCTTATCAAACTGCTGACGGAAAGTTTGACCCGACTCGGGGGGAGAACAAAGTCGACGTCTATTCCCAAGCCGATGTTTTTGAGAATCCAAATTTAGCTGACATGACGGAAGCTGCACTCGATGTTTTAGCAACCAATGAAAAAGGATTTTGGTTGATGGTCGAAGCTGGAGACGTCGATTGGGCAAATCACAACAACAATATCGATGACGCAATTGGAGCAGTTTTCAGTGGTGAGGCAGCGTTTGATGTGATAACAAACTGGGTCGAAGCAAACAGCAATTGGGATGAGACGGCGGTCATACTGACGGCAGATCACGGTCACATGTTGGTGTTGGAAGACCTCGAAGCGTTGGCTGGAGCTAGAATCGCTCCAGCAACAACGACGATCGGTGAACTTGAATCTGGTGGGTTGTCAGAAACGAATTTGGATACACCGAAGTAGACTGTGTTGCTCTGGGGGCCCTAGCGTTCAAGGCTCGAGGCGTATAACGCTGTGATGTATCGCGCCTGTGATGGGTCGATGAGTAAATGCCAATCGAAGAAGGTGTCGACCCGTTAGAGCGAGGCCTCTGGGTGTCAAAAACATTTTGACGCGCAGAGAAATTAGGGGCAAGGCAATTGCTCTGCAAACTGATTGCCAGAGACCTCGCGGGTCGACGGTTTTAATTTCCTGTTAAGGAATCAAACCACCGATCACTCTCATTGCACCTTCTGTGCCAAAGGCTATTAAGTTTTAATACTCAGCGGGCGCTTCGATAATTCAAGGTTTGGAAACAGCGTTGTTGCGGATCGCAACAACAACCCGGTGGTTCTTGGGGCAAGATCGAACAATTGCGTGAAAAGCTGGGAAACGTTGGTTTTTCCTACTGGATTTCTGTCTGTTGAATTGAAGTCTTTAAATTGAGGCCTTTTTAGTTGACTCCTCTTGCAGGTCGCCCAGTTTCAACAGCGAGCCGACTTGGGTAACTTTAACTTCAGATTCCCGCGTGAATTCCATCCAGCTTCGAGCCGATGACGACAGAGAAACTTCTAACTGATACTCGCACGGTCATTGTTTCGGTGAACCCGAATTCCGGATCGAGAGATCGAGGTGCGCTGGTTGAAGAGCTTTGCGAAGAACTGGTTCGTCTTAATTACACTCCAGTCGTCTTGACGGAAATTGCCAGGGTGGTCGCGGAGACATTGCGATTGCAGGGAACTGGTGAGCTACGTGCGGTAGTGGCTGCTGGGGGAGATGGAACTGTTTCGTTATTGGCGAACGAGTTGCCGCCGGAAATTGCATTTGCAATTCTACCGTTGGGAACCGAAAACCTGTTGGCAAAATACCTTGGTCTGACTGCTGATCCCAAGCGGATCGCGCAGTTGATTGATGCGGGTGAGACGGCTCGGTTGGACGCAGGCCGCGCCAATGGGCGTTTGTTTCTCGTGATGGCCAGTTGTGGATTTGATGCGGACGTAGTCAGTCGTTTACATTCCAATCGAAAAGGTCACATTCGTCATTCTTCGTATGTCCGGCCGATTGTTGACGCGATCGTCAGTTATCGTTATCCGAAAATTCGCTTTTGGGTTGATGAATCGACCAAGAGCTTTGCAGGAAGATGGGCCTTCGTCTTCAATGTGCCCCGCTATGCCATGAATCTTCCAATCGTTGATGATGCCGATTCGATGGACGGAGAGTTGGACCTTTGCACCTTTCGCGGTGGCAATTTGCTGCGAGGGCTGTTGTACCTAGTGGCCGTTTTGACGAAACAGCATCGGCGTTGGAACGAGTCAAAAATCAAACGTTTTAAAAAGTTGCGGATTGAATCCGACGAGCCAGTACCTTACCAGCTTGATGGCGACCCAGGAGGCGTTTTGCCGCTTGAGATTGAGGTTCAGTCGAAGTTCCTTAGGGTGGTAGTATCGAACGATTGGATTGTCAAAAATGGAGGTTGTTGAGATTCGACAAGGACATGTTCAGTGGCTGATTTCGTGACTAATAACCCAATTCAAATCGAAGACGTGTCTTGTGGAGCCGATCAGCCACTCATGGTGGTTGCCGGGCCATGTGTACTTGAGGATGTGGATTCGGCGATGTCAATCGCTGAAACCCTTCAGGCGGTCTGCCAAGAGCTTAATTTGGGGCTAATTTTCAAGGCTTCTTTCGATAAAGCGAACCGAACGAGTTTAAATTCGTATCGTGGAGTAGGACTTAGTTCTGGCATGGAGATGATGTCTCAGATACGCTCCAAATTGGGAGTCAATCTGACCACGGATATCCATTTGCCGGATCAAGCCAAGCCAGTTGGTGAAGTTTGCCAGTTGCTCCAGATTCCCGCCTTTTTAGCTCGTCAGACCGATCTCTTGGTCGCGGCTGCCCAGACGGGACGTCCCGTGAACGTCAAGAAGGGCCAATTTATGGCACCATGGGACATGCAGCATGTGGTGGGTAAACTAACGGCTTCGGGTTGCAAAGACATTTTGCTGACTGAGCGAGGTTCGTTTTTTGGTTACGGAACGTTAGTGAACGACATGCGATCGTTGCCTCAGATGGCGGAACTAGGTGTACCCGTCGTTTTTGACGCGACTCACAGTGTCCAGCAGCCCAGTGCGGCTGGCGGCAAGACTGGTGGTGATCGTCAAATGGTGGGGCCGTTGGCTTGCGCGGCCGTGGCGATGGGTTGTGATGCGGTGTTTTTAGAAACCCATCCCGACCCCGATCGTTCGCCCAGCGATGGGCCGAACATGATTCCGTTGAATCAAGTAAAATCACTTTTGAAGAGATTAAAACAGATACATCAGATTGTTCGCGAAACAAGCTGACGAAACAGGATGACATTAAAGATGAAATCGAAGAGTTTCTTGAATTTGAGTTCAGCCACCGTAGGTTCTGTTTGCCGAAATCAAACGACCAGCCCGGCCGATCCTTTGGCACGCCGATCTGGCGTTCATTTCAGTTGGTCGTGCCTAGGTTTGCTGTTGCTGGTTCTCATGACTGGGATTTCAGGCTGTGTTCCACCGGCAGATCCAACGTTGGATTTGATCGATACCGACCTGCGGAAAACCAAGATCGACGACCTTTCGAAAACGATGGACTTTGTGTTCAGCGAACGTCGCTTCGATCAGCGGGAATTCGAATCGAAAATATCGACCGGCCTGAACCGCTGGGTAACTTATGCGCCTGACAAAGTCAAAACTTTCGATTGGTCGATTGACGATAGCATTCAACCGCTGATCGATCAGTACGATGATTTAGCTGTGCTCGAGCAGACCGACGGTTTCAGTTTCGTCAATTCGGATGCCTACTTTCTACAGGAGGCCGCTTGGATTGATCAGGTTGTCCAGCGAGTTGTTGAATCCAAGCAGCTTAATGCGTTTGAGCTTTACCGATTAGCTGCCGATGATTTCAAGTCGAGCGACGAGAAAAAGGATCCAGTTGTCGCGCTTCTCAAAGTACTACATCCTGATTTGGACGAAGCAGGCTCGGTTAAGTTGGCCAGCACGTTCAAGTTGTTCGATTGGGTCGTCCGGAACATCCAGCTGGTTCCCGAAGCCGATAATAGCGAGAACGCCGACGAATTAAGACTGAATGACAGCGAGAGTTTGTCGGCTGCCGGCGTCCCGGGGACTGGTTACACTCGGTTCCCTTGGCAGACGTTGCTCTACAGCCGAGGAGATTACGTTGATCGAGCCAAAGTGTTGATGCTTGGGCTGCAAAGCCTCGAGATTGATTCGGTCATGCTTGGCGTGACGAATGATGGCGACGAGAGCCCATTGCCATGGGTGGTCGCAGTCCCGATCGGCGACGAGTACTACCTTTTTGATACCAAGCTCGCATTACCAATTCCGGGTGAGCGTCTGGGGACGTTTGCAACGCTTTCGGAAGTCCGCGCAAATGGGAAATTGCTAGATGGCTTGGACCTGTCAACCGAAGAATCGTTAAGCGATGAAACCAAATATTGGGTTAGATCAAACCAATTGGATAGTTTGAAAGCGCTGATTTATGTCTCGCCCGAATCAGTTTCCAAACGTATGAAGGGACTAGAAAGCCGCTTGATTGGCGATGAGCGTTTGGCACTTGTCACACAACCTTCTGCGATGATCGAGCGATTGCCAAAGGTAAAGGGAGTGGAAAGCAAAATTTGGGATGTCGCCTTCAAAACGCGTCAATTTCGCCAAGCCGTTCGGGAAGCCCTTGAAAATCGCGAAAATGATGAATTGGTTGAACGCTTACGCTGGCATTACGATAACGAGGCTTATGTCGATGGCTTTACCCGATACCGAACTTCGCGTGCTCGATTCTTTAAGGGCAAATTTATCTCGGCTCGGATGGATATTGGCTTCAACGCAATTGAGAGTTTTGAAAAGCTGATGTACACCGACGCGACGGTGGATAGTCTTGCCACAAATCAAGTATTGCAACGTCAATTGGGAATTCTCAAATCGGCAGGTCAAGACGCGAACGATTTCCAACGGCATTTGCGGAGTGTTCAGTCCCAAATGCGATTAGTGCGGCGCGACACTGGTTTCTTCTTGGCCCAATGCCACTTTGACAATGGAAGCGTAAGTGCCGCCGCGAACTGGTTGAAATTGTTGGGTGAAAAAGAAGACGCAGATCGTTGGTTCGATGGCGTCAATTATCTTTTGGGGCGGGCCATTGAGGCTCGCAAAGAATATGACCTAGCGATCGAGGCCTATCAGGAACGCAAAGACGAGGGGACTCAGGCCCATGGAAATTTGATCCGAGCCAGGATGTTGACCGAACTGATCAAGAAGTTGGATGCGGAGTTAGCCAACTCCAACTAAGTCAGTTGAACATTATCAAAAGAAGAAACAGCCAATGCATCGTGAATGCGTTGGCTGTTTTTGATTCAGGCATCATGGATCTAACCGCCGCCCACGGCTTACTTCCACTGAAACTCTTCGCCAGTAAGTCTCTCGAACGCTTCGATATACTTTTCTCGCGTCTTCTGAATGATTGCTTGAGGTAGCTCAGGCGGGGCGCTGTTTTTGTCCCAGTCTGTTGAGTCGAGGTATTCCCGAACAAACTGTTTGTCGAACGAAAGTTGATTCTTCCCTTCTTCATAAACATCAGCCGGCCAGAACCGAGAACTGTCTGGAGTCAGAACTTCGTCGATCAAAATCAATTCTCCGTTGCGCAAACCCCATTCAAATTTGGTGTCCGCGAGAATGATTCCTCTTTCGGCGGCGTAGTCTCGTCCCTTGGTGTAAATCGCGATGCTCTTTTCTTTCAACTCAGTGGCGGTCTCGATTCCAACGACCTTGACCATCTGTTCAAACGAAATGTTCTCATCATGGCCTTCGTCAGCTTTCGTTGCCGGCGTAAAGAGAGCTTCTGGAAACTGAGCACAATTCTTCAAGTCAGCTGGAAGATCAATGCCACAAACGCTGCCAGAGTTTTGGTAGTCGCGCCAGCCAGATCCAACCAGGTACCCACGAACCACGCATTCAATCGGAACGACTTCACACTTTTTGACGATCATCGTCCTGCCATCCAACTCTTCGGCTGAGAGACCGGACGGCAACTCGACGGAATGAACGTCTGTTGAAATCAAGTGATGCGAGATATCGAAATAATCGAACCAAAATTTGCTAATCTGGGTCAGTACTCGGCCTTTGTCTGGGATATTCGACGGAAGAATGTAATCGAATGCGCTAATCCGATCGCTGGCAACCATCAAATAGTGCTCACCAATGTCATAGACATCGCGTACCTTTCCCTGTCGTACCAAAGTCGCCACATCGTTCTCCTGAATGGATTGGTGTCCTCGTTACGAAACTATAAAGCACATTTTTGAGTTCATAAAGTCCCCATTTTCATGCGAATTTATCTACCCTACTATTTCGAATTTGATTCGAAATAGTCACAATGGTCTCTTCGCATGTTGCAGTAGTTCGATTTGAAAGAATCTAAATGTCTGAATTTCGCTTCCGGATACCATTGGGATGGAAGCTGAATTCCTATCACGCGAGTTCCATCTTCGTGGTTGGGCTTGATGGGATACCGTGGCCGTGCAAAGTTCGACTTGATGATGAGAGTGAAGCGTCCGAGAGCGGGCCAATTCTTCACGTTGTTCGCAATCAAGAAGAATCGGGAAAGCTCTACTTTATTTATCCATTCCGCGATCGCGGTGAAATGATCATCTGCACCGGAACGCTGCCCGTTCGCGAAGCGCCGTATGACCTGTTGACCGAGTTGGCTCGCGGAACATTGAACCGTTTGCGCAACCAGGTTTCCATTTGGGAAGAAGGTGGCTTGGTCATTGATAGCCAAACGCACGAGAAAGTTGCGTTGGGCATCAAGCGGCTTGGCAGCGCCATCATGATGACTGATAAAGCTCAGCAAGACGCGGTTTCGGCGGAAGCCATTGAATTGGCCATGGACGGTGTTTTCAGATTGTCGGTAGCGTTTGGTGATCAGATCTCAAAGTTTCGTCGCGAACACAAAGAGCTATCACGTTTTTGGATGGCGAACCGCGCCGGGCTCGAAGAGCAATTCTCAGCGAGTGCCGCTAAAACAGAATTTGACTTAATTCAAGTCTCAACTTTGAAGGTTTCCGATTCTTCGTCCGTGGTTGAGGAAAGTGAAACCGATGTCGTCACTGCCGATCAATTGCAGGACACGGGTAAGCGAATCGTCGTTGGTCCATGGCTCGATGCCAGCTTGGGCGGCATGCCGCCGGAATGGGTTCAGGTCGATGACTACCTTTCTCGTCGTGACAAGATCATGTCATTTTGCCGCCGGCAGCTTGAGTCGCTGCCTTCGACGACTTCACTGTTGCATCTGATTAGTGGCCTCAATGGAATTGGGCACCGAAATTTGAGTTATCCGCAGCAGCTTCAAATCGCTGTCGATATGCTTCAGTTGGCTGATGAATCGTTGATCGAAGCCCCCGTCATGATCAGTTTTGATTTTCCGTGGGGCGAACGTCTTGCCCGTGCAGTTGGTGGAATTCATCCTTTGCAGATCGCTGATTCTTTGCTACGCCAAGGATTGAAAATCTCGTTTCTTGGTTTGGATATTAACTTGGACTACTTTCCCAACGGAAGTGCCGTTCGAGATCCACTCCAATGGATCGATTTAATTGATGTATGGGCACAATTGGATTTGCCGCTTATATTGTGTTTGCGCAGCCCCTCAGGTTCTGAGCAAGTCCCTGCGGATCGAGCGGTCGATCGGCTGGTCAATCAGCAGCGCAGCAACTTGCAAGAACAACAACGGCTCAAATTTTTAAATACGGTTCTGCCCATGCTGGTGGCGCGGCCTTCCGTTCATGGAATCGTTTGGCGGCAGTGGCAAGACGGCGATGACGATCGTTTCCCACACGGTGGTCTCGTGGACGCTGCAGGAAATCCGAAACCAATCTATCAAGTGGTCGAGCAGCTGCGCAACGTCATTGGCGGCCCAGAACCGGGAACCGGCACCGGCGCAAGTTAGGGAGTCGAGGTTTCAGGCAATTGACGAGCCAGTGGTCTGTTCTGAGCAGGCCGACGCCATGCGCTTGCCTGAATGAGCACGCTCAAGAAATTGAGGCCGAATTCGGGTGGGATGGCATTGGATTGGGCGGGTATACCTGAATTAGATTAAGCGGTGTGCCCCAGGCAGACGATACACATGTCGTCGATCGCAGGTGTGCGACCAACATGCCGAGAGACCGTTTGGCAAATCAAATCACCGATCGTTTCGGGGGTTTTGGTTTGGCTCGCCTGCATTTCTTTGATCATTGCGTCGGTGCCTAGCTGTTCGCCATCGGCGTCCATCGCCTCGTTAATCCCGTCGGTGTAGAGCACAATCACATCGCCGGCAGAGATGTCGATTTCGATCGACTCATACTCGAAGTCTTCAAGAATACCCAGCGGAAGTCCCGCCTCCTCAATCGCCAGTTGCTCGATTTCACCATTGCCACGACGTAAGATCGGTGGCATGTGGCCAGCGTTGACGATTGTCATCTTGTTGGTCTCGGTATTGAGCAGGCCGAGTACTAATGTGACGAAACGATCGATGTTTAGATCGGAAAGACTATTGTTCATCTTTTCGATGGCTTCAACGGGCGTTTTGGATGTTGCCAAAGCAAATCGAGATTCTGCTGAGACTTTGGCCATGAGCAATGCTGCCGGAATCCCGTGGCCGACAACGTCCGCGACAATAATTCCGATTCGATTTTCGTCTAGTGGAACGTAGTCAAAATAGTCGCCACCCACCTGTTGCATTGGGCGGTAAAAAGAGAAGAACTCGTAATTCTCGGTGACCGGTACTTTTTGAGGCAGGAATCGTTGTTGCAGTTCGTGAGCAAGGGCCAAGTCGTCACGAAGGTGTTCCGCTTTTTTTACATCCTCAAACAAGTCGCTTTTCTGAATGGCCAAACTGGCTTGCATGGCAACGGTGACCAATGTCTCCAAGTCTTCTTCTTTAAAGGCGATTGACTGTTTTAAAGTATCCAGCTGAATCACGCCGATTGATTCATCTTTGCTGTTGATCAATGGAGCACACATGATTGAGCGGATCCGAAAATCGACAATGCTTTGAGCCATGTCGAAGCGGTCATCCGCGGCAGCATCGCTGGAGATGACAGGTTGTTTCGTGTCCATGACCTGATTGACGATTGTCCGGCTAATTCGAATCTGCTCATCGTCTCCCGGTCGGCGTGTTTTGACCCCCAAAGGTTGGAGGCGGCCTTCTTCACCGCGCAAGATAATGAAGCCGCGGTCTGCTTCCATGAAAAGTTCAAACAGAAATTCAAGAATGCGAGCT
Organism: uncultured Pirellulaceae bacterium; assembly: GCA_964589435.1. Lineage (GTDB taxonomy): Bacteria > Planctomycetota > Planctomycetia > Pirellulales > Pirellulaceae > Mariniblastus. The sequence goes on along the minus strand of CAZPTT010000008.1, from coordinate 40,824 downwards.
AGAACTTCGTCACGCTCAACGGATTCGCTGAGTGCGTGCGTGATTTTTGTCAGCGCAAGCAGTTTTTGGTCGGCGCTGACTCGATTGTGAGATTTGGAATGGTGAGAAGGTACATCAAGCCGTGACATGACTTTCGATTGCGAGTTGTCAACGTCATCTTCCAGGAAAACGGAACTGAAAACTTGGCCTGGGTTAGTCACTTCGCGCGTCGGAACTGGAGGGCGAACGGTTCCGGCAGCTTGGTCACTAACTCGAAATACGAACGTGATATCACAGATGCGGATTTCGGAGTCGTCGTAGAGCTTCGTGGGTTGATTGACCTGTTGGTTGTTCAGAAACGTGCCGTTGCGGCTGTCGAGATCCTCAACAAAATAGTTACCGTCACGGAAGACGACTTGGGCGTGCCGTCGACTAACTGATCCGTCGTCGATATGCAGGTCGCACTCTGGATGACGCCCCAGCACGACGGGATCTTTTGCCAGGGTGTATTTCTTTTTGACGACTGCGTCGTCGACCGATGTCAGAATTGCCATGAGACCAAATCACCAGAGTCAAATAACCGTCGCGTCTTCGTCTCCAAACCGAGAACTCAAAATATGATGACGCAAATTCGGTAACACTACATTCTAATTTTCGGGGTCGTCTTTGGTCAACTTGCCTACACCCGATCGGTGGGGAATAGAAGGAAAAGTTGACGTCAGATCAGTGCAAAAGGACAAAGAAAAAGGCTCAATGGTTATCCATTGAGCCTAATCTGAATTCTTTAGTAGCTGCTTCAGCAAATCATCTTAGTAAATGATACTGAATACGGTTCTGCTTGAAGCCGTGGTTAGCCCGCGACGGCAAGCGAAACGATCAAAAACGTTTTCGCCACTCAGCAAAATCTTCGTTAAGAAAAATCTTCTTTAAGCAAATTCTTCGCTAAGCAAATTCTTCGAACATTCTCGAAAGTGCAGCATCAAGCTTTTCCGGTGTGTCATAGCTTCCGTCTGCAATTTGCGTGCGGATGTCTGCCACGCGATCGGCACGAACCCCATCCGCTGACTGAGTGCTGCTCAGCAACTGGGCTTCGGCGGAGATTTCCAGTTGGTCAACTGGAGCGGCACCAGAGCCAGAAGCGTCAGTGGTATTTCGAGTTTGTAGGTTAACAGACTGAGCTGTTTGAACGTTGTTTGTTGGTCTTATTTGCATTGGTTCTCCCCAAGCACGGGTTGTGGTTTGAACGTCGGTGAGGACAGCAAACCATTATTTATGTTTTTGCACAATTCCATTTGGTAGTTCAAAATCAAAAGATTTAACAAAATGATGTCACTCGCGCTTCATTCGGACGCAACAAGTCATTTGTAAATCGGTTTCTTGATTCAGTACCAAGGCTGCATCCGTGTCGATGATCGTGTCATCCGTAACAGAGTTTGACAACGCAGACACCTTTCGAAAAATACGATAGGCAAATTTTTCATCGTCGCGAATGCTAGCAAAGTTTGTAAAAATTTCATGGTGTTCTTTTCTGACGCTAGGCAAGTTGCCAACGCCTGTATGACTTCTGCCAGTTAGGAAACGGACACCCGTCATCGAACACGGTAGGCAATAGATCAACAAAGCAAATGCAATGCCGCAACCATGCCAAGACGTGTTTTTTATTATCTATCAATCATATCTGATAACCGTTCCTCGGAAAAAGACTGATTAACAAGAAAATGAATTTGACAGGTTCTAATTTGAATGCACGCGTGATGGCACTTTTTGGGGCGTGTTAACCGTGAACAATTGTCAGATCTTCATTGATTGCAAACTGAACCCTGGTAGCAATTTGCTGTCAAAGAAGGAGGGGGCTACCCTCTTAGCTCGTATTCACCTCCCCATAAACGATTAGACTCTCCATCGTATCGAAGGATCTCATTCTGGTTTTTCAATTTGCCAGAGAGAATCTTCAATTTGGAAACGAACCCAACTCCGCTGGCTTGCGTTACATGGGGCGCAAGGACATTAGATTGGCCTTCGGCTTTGTTTCAAATACGACAGGTGGTGGCTCAGACGATTTGAGTCTTTTACTGCAAGGATTGCATTGTTTTCAAAGTTCCCAATTGGAAAACTCAATGTCATCAAGCAATACATTCAGCAATTCGCAGCCTACTCAAATCAATTTAGCGCGTCGCCGCTACGAAAGCCCTTTGTTTGTTGATATAGAGGCTTTCTTTGAGTTCAGCTTCTGGATGGCTGAAGAACTCCTCGATCTCGAGGCGGCATTCAAGCAGAAGAACGCAAAGCCAAAATGTGCGCAGCTTCCAGCCAGCATCCAAAGACGACTGAATAAGAGCTGCTAAACAAAAAAAGGCTCGTCCCTATTCCAAGGGCGAGCCATTTTTTGGTTGTTTAACTTCTCGGTTTAGCTCAGCGGCCAAACTCTACGCGTCGTCGACCCAGTTGGGTTTGGAGGCGTTGGACGATGCTACTGTGCATCTGGCTGACTCGGCTTTCGCTAAGATCTAGGGTTGATCCAATCTCCTTCATCGTCAGTTCTTCGTAGTAATAAAGAATGATGATGAGACGTTCGTTACGGTTAAGCCCTTTGGTTACCAGACGCATCAGGTCGTTTTTCTGAATTCGCTTGGTCGGGTCTTCGCCTTTCTTGTCTTCAAGGATGTCAATTTCTCGAACATCTTTGTAGCTATCTGTCTCGTACCACTTTTTGTTGAGACTGATGAGGCCGACCGCATTGGCGTCACTCATCATTTTTTCGCACTCTTTGACCGACAGTTCAAGAGCTTCGGCCAGTTCGATGACCGTTGGTGCGCGGCCTAACTTTGTTTCCAAACGCTTAGTAGCGTTGTTGATCTTGCTGGCTTTCGACCGAACCAAACGAGGAACCCAGTCCATTGTCCGCAGTTCATCGAGCATCGCTCCACGAATCCTTGGAACGCAATAGGTTTCGAATTTGACGCCACGTTCGAGGTCGAAGGCATCGATGGCGTCCATCAATCCGAAAACGCCTGCGGAAATCAAATCGTCTAGCTCGACTCCATCAGGAAGTCGCTGCCAAATTCGTTCGCCGTTGTACTTAACCAATGGAAAGTAACGTTCCATCAGTTGATTCCGTAGAACCTTGTCCGAGCAGTCTGGTTTGTAAGTTTTCCAAACTTTCAGGATCTCATCCGATTGTGCAACACTTGTCGCCATGCAATCCTCCGTGATTGTTATGCGAACTGACCGAAGTCAATTGTCTTATAGGAGACTCACGAATTTGTGAATCAGCCAGAATGTCAAGTTGTAATGCTGGTCAACTCGCCCAATGGTTTGCATTGAAAGGCAGTCGCTGAAAAGCAACCTTCACTAGTTGGCAAGTCCGCCTAGCGTTGGATTCAAGGGAGTTAAATATCAGAAAGGGCTTCGCCTCGTCAATGAATAAATTACACGATTGTGAAATTTTAAATTGTTTTTGCGTCGATCCTGATGCCCTTTTGAATAGCGCACGAGCCAGTCTCGCGCATCTAATTCCATTGAGTTGTTATCGACAGAACGTTCATGATTCTTTTATCCAAAAAACAGATTATTCAATCTTGGTTGGCTTTAGTGTTTGCGAATACGGAATTCAAGCTAGCGACGTGAGGGCAGTTTCGTGCGGTTTGCACCGCGTGCTCCGAGGCGACAGATGCGACGGAAGAACACTTTGTGTTTTCTAAGCCGCCGCCACCGATCCTGAATTTATCTGCTCAGAACTGATCTCACCAACCAATTGAGTATCAGCTCCGTTGAGTTCCCGTGTGCCCAAAACGAATACTGACGGCTTAAGTTCGAACGCCAGTTCCGCGATGACGGGGCGAATTGACTGATCAACAATCGCCACTGGTTTTAAGCCTGATGCCGCCATTTTGGCTGAGGCGTTTTCCATCGCCAACGCCAGATGTTCGACGATAGATCGAGGCAACCCGATGCGAATTTCATCCGCATCACGTTCCCAGGCACAAGCGATTCGGTCTTGGATTTCCTGCGAAATCGTAAACGCCGGAATGGTGCCCGATGGTTGTTTGATCAGTGCCGAAGTGATGTGGCGGCTTAACCTCAAACGAACTTTTTCGACAAGATCCCAGCGGTTGCGTACTAGATTTACATTGTCCCCAAGCGTTTCTAAAATCAGGCTTAATGGGCGAATCGAGACTCCTTCATCGACCAAGCTTTTCAAAACCTGTTGAATTTGGCCAATGGTCATCACGTTGGGTATCAGCTCTTCAATGATCGCGGGCGACGTTTTCTGGACTTCGTCAACCAATTGGCGGGTTGCTTCTCGGGTCAGAATTTGTGAGGCATTGAGCACTGTTGTGGATTTCAGCATTTCCGCAATGACTTGCTCCGGTGACAGAACTTCATAAGCTGCGTTTTGCGTCGAATTCGTCGATTCTGGCTGAATCCAAAATGCAGGCGACGCCATCATTCCGTCGGCAGGGATTCCTGTGACGGCGCCATTATCGATCGGCCCGGTGGCATTTCCGCGATCGATCGCCAACATGGAATCTGGTTTGATGTGGCCACGCTTTACGGAGTTTCCTTGGATGAGAATTTGAAACTCTTCTGGGGCGAGCTGAAGATTGTCGCGAATTCGAAGTTTTGGCAAAATAACCCCCATTTCCGCAGCGACTTGTTTTCGAACTTGAGTGACTAGGCCAAGGAGTTGCCCACCTTGTCTCGAATCCGCCAGTCGGATCAACCCGACACCTAATTCCATTTCCATGATTTCACTACTAAGAAGCTTGTCCAGCGTGACCTCGGTTGGAGCCGGCTTGGCTGTAGCATTTTGGGTCGCTTGTTGCGCAGCTTTGGGCGATCCAGAAGTAAGCATGTAGGCTGTCGTCAGGCAACCGCCCACGATCAACAGCAGCGGTGCCTTCGGCAAGTCTGTCAGAACCAGCATGCCAAGAAAAACCGCCGTGATGACCAGCACGATCGGGCGTGAAAAAACTTGAGTCACGGTTTGATTCGCCAGATCTGATTGACGCGAACTACGGGTAACCAGCAAAGCTGCCGCCAACGAAATTAGCAGTGCTGGAAGTTGGCTGACCAAACCGTCGCCGATCGTCAATTTCGTAAACGTCGCGGCGGCTTCGGTGATCGACATCTGATTTGCCAAACCGATTCCCAGTCCTGCGAGGATGTTGATGGCAGTGATGGCAACGCCAGCGATCGCATCTCCACGAACGAATTTGCTCGCTCCATCCATCGCACCATAAAAGTCAGCATGGGCCGCTGTTTCCGAGCGCAGTCGCTTGGCTTCCGCGTTGTCGATCGTGCCGGCATTAAGCTCAGCATCGATTGCCATCTGTTTGCCTGGCATCCCATCGAGAGCGAAGCGAGCTGCGACTTCACTAATGCGAGTAGCACCCTTTGTGATTACAACAAATTGAACGACGACGATAATCGAAAAGATGACCAATCCAACAATGATACTGTCACCAGTTACAAACTGTGAGAAACTTTGGATCACACCACCGGCGGCCAATTCATGATCCGTGGCCCCACGCGTGAGAATCAATCGGGTGGTGCCAATATTAAGCGCCAGTCGCGCAAGCGTCGTACCAAGTAGCAGCGAAGGGAAAATGCTCAGCTCAAGCGGCGTCTTCACGTAGATCGTGGTCAATAGAACAACGACCGCCACCGAAATGTTGGCAGCTAGCAATAGATCCATCACTGCCGGTGGCAGCGGCGCGAATATCACCATCAAGCAGGCGATGATTCCAATGGGAAGCAGGTAATCCGGCCAGCGATTTTTGAAGTCCATGCGGGAATTCCGGTGTGCGATCAAACTTTAATTAAAAAGGTCGCGAAGAGTAAACAAATAGAAATTTATCGTCCAGTCCGAATCGAACTGGTTTGCGCGAATCACCTAAGTTTCTCATTGTCAGATTTTGTGACCAAGCGATTGGATTTGTTTTATCCGTTTTCCAATCGCTATTGAAAATTCTTCGAGTGTTTCTAAACTCCCGCCCTCACAAGTAGCGAGCCATCAACGGGCCCAACTTTCCGTTGATTCAACACTGGAATATCTAAGGAGTCGGTATGCTTGGCATTAAGAAGTTTTCATTGATGGCATTAGGTGGCTTGAGCGCGTTATCGCCAAGTAATTTGCTGGCACAGGGAACTGCAGCCGATGAGTTTTCCAAGCAAGCCAACGAAATGACTTCCAATTTCATGGAAGCCGTCGGAAAAGCGTTTAAAGGTGATGCTGCGGCGCAAGAAATCCTGCTGAAGGACTATCTTGCCAACGCATTGCTGGTGGTGGCAGTTGTCGTCATCAGCTACATGATTGCGTCTTGGGTTGGACGATTTGTTGGTGGCATCGTTACCAAGAAAGTGGATGTCACGCTTGGGAAGTTTCTTTCCAAAGCGATCCGCAATGTCCTAATGATTGTCGTTGCGATGGGAGTGCTGGAATACAACGGAATCAGCGTGACTGGTTTTGCGGCCGTTTTAGCGGCTCTCGGTTTTGCGATCGGGATGGCGTTGCAAGGAACGCTGGGCAATTTTGCCGCAGGTGTGATGTTGCTGGTTTTCCGGCCTTTCAAAGTTGACGACTATATCGTCGCCGCGGGAACTGAAGGAACCGTCGAAGAAATCGATTTGTTTACGACTAGGTTGAACGCACTGGACAACCGGCATCTGATTATTCCCAACGGCGAACTTTTCGGCAGTAAGCTTGAAAACTATACTCGCAATCCCGTTCGCCGAGTCGACGTGAATGTTGGTGCAGCGTATTCGGCTGATCTCGACCGAACGAGGGCCGCACTCGAACGAGCCGCGACTTGCGTGTCAGACGGAATCGACACGCCACCTCCGCAGGTTTATTTGCTGGAGCTTGGCGCCTCATCAGTTGATTGGCAGGTTCGAGTTTGGTGTCATCCCAAAAACTACTGGGATGTTCGTGAAGCCGTGACTGCTGCCGCCAAAAACGAGTTGGATGCTGCTGGTATCTCAATTCCGTTCCCACAAATGGACGTTCACGTCGTTGGAAAAGTCTTGGCCAAGGCGCAAGCGGCTTAATTCCTCTCGCAAAATAGATGTTCGCTCCAATGCGATCGGCCTAAATCAAAAAAAGCTCTTCTGCGAATCGTAGAAGAGCTTTTTTGTTGCCTATCAATACGGTAGCGGAACTCATCAAGAATTCTGAAGGGCCTTACGTGAATGGCTGCGGATGACCCGGTGAAACGAAAGTCTTGCGATGTCGGCTACGAGCAGTTGGGGGCATCGAACTGTATTGATCGTGTTTAAATCGAAGCTGACGCTAGGCTGGCGATGATCTCCCCCGCCTGCTTTGCTTCGTCGGCAGAAACATGTAGGTGCGTGACGGCCCGAACGTGTTCGTTGCTAAAGGGGAACATCCAAACGCCTGCGTCGTGAGATCTTGCGCAAAACTCAGCAGCCGTTCCAATCTTTGAGTCGACTTTGAAGATGACAATATTGGTTTCAACTCGGTCGATATCCAGCTCAAAGCCGTTGGTGGACGCAATTATTTGTCCGAGGATTTTGGCGTTCGCATGGTCGTCAGCCAGTCGTTGAACATTGTTCTCCAATGCGAAAAGAGCGCCAGCGGCGATAATTCCGGATTGCCGCATGCCACCACCAAACAGTTTTCGGTGTCGACGCATCTTTTCCATCATGTCATTGCTACCGACTAAGGCTGATCCGACAGGAGCACCCAAGCCTTTGCTGAAACAAACGCTGATCGTGTCGAAATGTTGAGCCCATTCGGAGGCTGGTTTGCCAGATGCCACGACCGCGTTAAACAAACGAGCCCCGTCGAGATGGGTGATCAGATTATTGGAGTGAGCCCATTGGCAGATTTCCGCCACACCATCATAAGGCAAGACGACGCCGCCCCCTTTGTTGTGCGTGTTCTCAAGACAAACAAGCCGCGTTTGAACGGCGTGTTCATCAAATGGGCGGATCAGGTTCTTGAGCTGGTCAACTTTGATCTGACTGTTTTTACCGGTAACGGTTCGCGCAACCACTCCACTGAGTTGAGCAAATCCACCTTGCTCGTAGTTGTAGATATGGCAGCCAGCTTCGCAAAGCAATTCTTCGCCAGGCGAGCAATGCAGCCGCACGGCGACCTGATTGGTCATCGTTCCCGAGGGCATGAACATGGCGGCTTCTTTGCCCAGCATTCCGGCAATCGTTTCCTGAAGTTTGGCGACAGTGGGATCCACGTCGATAACGTCGTCATCGACGGGAGCTGAAGCCATGGCTTTTCGCATCCCTTCACAGGGCCGAGTGAGAGTGTCGCTTCGGAGGTCTATCATCTGGCTTGATTCGAATAAGGGTTTGGAGAACAGGAGTAGACTTATTGAGTAACGAGTAAGCTGTGATCGTCACAATTCGTTTGGATCAAAGCTTTGCGAAAGCATCCATGGCGCGTTGAATATCGTCGTCCGAGAGGGCAGCGGAGACCTGGACGCGCAAGCGGGCTTCTCCTTTGGGCACGACCGGGAAACCAAATCCGATCACCATCACTCCCAGGTCAAACAACTGTTTAGATTTTCGAATCGCTTCGGCTTCGTCACCAATCATGATTGGAATAATTGCTGTCGGCGAAGGAGCGCAATCAAAACCCAAGTCCGCTAAACCAGTTCGGAAAGTCGCGACGTTTGCATGTAAACGAGCCACGATCGAAGGATCGTTTTCAATGACCTCGATTGCCTTGTGTGCGCTATAGGCGACCGTCGCCGGCAGTGCGTTGGAAAATAGGCTTGGTCGTCCGCGTTGTTCGAGGACTTGAATCGCATCGGCTGACGCGGCAATGTAGCCACCCGCCGCACCTCCAAGAGCTTTGCCCAAGGTGCCGGTGATCACGTCAATTTTGCCGACTAAATCAAAATGCTCATGGGTGCCCTTGCCAGTTTTTCCAAGCACTCCGACTCCATGAGAATCGTCAACGACCAACATCGCATCGTACTGTTCGCACAACGCAACTATTTCGGGAAGTTTCGCCACATCGCCTTCCATGCTGAAGACGCCATCGGTAACAACCCAACGAGTCGGATGCGATTGAGTTTCTTTTAGTTGCGATTCGAGTTGCTCAAGGTCGCTGTGAGCGTAAACTTTTTTAGTGACCTTTTTGGACATCAACCGCATGCCGTCGATGATGCTGGCGTGGTTAAGTTCGTCGGAAAGAATGGCATCTTCCGGGGCGACTAACGTCGGGAACAAAGCTTCATTGGCATTCCAGCAGCTAACGTAACTTAGTGAAGACTCAGTTCCAACAAAGCTGGCGATTTTCTCTTCCAGCCGCCGATGACATTCGAGAGTCCCGCAGATGAATCGCACGGACGCAGTTCCAGCACCATATTCGTTGAGGCCTTCAATACCTGCCTGGATAACCTCTGGATGGTCGGCCAATCCTAAATAGTTGTTGGCACATAAGACCAGAACCTCTCCTTTGTCAGCGATCGTAACGACGGGCCGCATCGGTGAAGTGATGTTGTAAAAGGGCTTCAGTTGACCGGAGTCAGATTGCGCTTGGATGAATTTCTTAGCGCGTTGGTCAAATTGGCTGTTGGGCATGGCATCGGTACATAAAAAAAGATACTTCTGTTGAAAGAAGTATCTTAATCGTTGAAACCGACTCTGACACCCGCCGGTCAGATCGGTGAATCTTCGGCGGGCCCGTTGGGGGATTTCGTTTCTTATTCGTTGACGTGGGTTTCCAGGAAACGTGCCAAGCGATGGAAATCACTGTCGGTGTCGATGTAGCGAACGACGGTGACCAACGTCTCTGGATCGACAAGGTTTTCGAATGGCTCGTAGTGCAATTCAAGCTGGCCGGTCACACTAACCATGACACCGTTGAGATCTTTTTCGGCGAGCGCACGGAATGCGCCGACACCCAATTGGCTGCCCAGCATCGCATCGAAGGCGTGTGGTTTGGCACATCGTGCTTCGTAGCCAAGCTGGAGTCCTTTCACCAAGCGAGTCTTCCCGCCCGAAAGTTCTTTGTACTTTTTCTCGCAAGCCTTGGACAGAATCGAGTACAAGCTAACTTGCGAAATGTTGATATGTCCGTGATCATCTCGGGTTACGCCTTCGACGTAGCTGAATGGGAGGTACTCCGCCAAGCCTTCGGCAACGACAACGACGCCGTATTCCTTGCCTTCTTCTTCGCGAGCGAGCATGGTTTTTGCGATTCGGGTGACCACTCGATCAATGTCCATGCACTTGCGAGTCTTGGTTTCGCCAGCTTCGTTCTTGAATTCTTCCTCAACCAGATAGCCAGCGATTACGTCTTCGACGCTGATCACAAGGCTCGCTTCACCGGCGATCGCGGCTCCATAAGACAACCACCCTGCACTCCGGCCCATTGTCTCGGTCAAAAAGTATGACCGAGTCGCTTCGGCGTCGTAAATCAAGTTGCGAATTTCGGTGGCGAGAAAGTCGACCGCTGTGAAGAAGCCAAATGTAAAATCGATTCCGTGATAATCGTTGTCAATTGTTTTGGGCAAGTGAACAACGGGAATGACGGTGTTCTTGTTGTCTGCGTTTTGTTGGTACAGCTTAAATTTGTTGGCGGTTTTGAGCGTGTCGTCGCCTCCGATTGAAATCAAAGCATCGATGTTGATTGAACGGAGCGCTTCGCAAACGCGACCCATGGGGGCCGACTTCTCAGCGTCAGCAAGATCGGCCGGGCACGTAATGTGTTTTCCAGGATTGGTACGGGCCGTACCAATCATGATTCCTTGAGCGTTTCGAGTTCGCCCCAAGACCTTGTGGGTTAGTTTGATGTAGTCTTTGCCTTCGACCAGCGGTTGGGCTGGATCAAAATCCGCCAACGAAGAATAGCCATGTTTGATCCCGATGACTTCGACACCAGCACGCAAAAACGAAGCGGCTGCAGCCGAAATAACGGCGTTGGCCGAAGGTGCCGGTCCACCAGCGAACAGGATCGCGATTCGTTTAAATTGATGGTCGGGACGTGCCGGAGGTGATAGTGTGTTTGCCACGAGTGATTTGCCTCAAGTGTGGTGCGAATGATGTCTCAATAAAGTTAAGTCCCGATCTTATCAAAACGGAATCCATTTAGAACCACTTGATGAAAAGACATTCGCGGACATGCTCAAGGCAAACCGCTAGAGCGATTTTGTGGTGGCATCATTCGCGTTGCTTGACAGTGAGTTGTGAGAAGCGTTACCGGTCGCAAAGCCATTGCTGATTGGGTGAACGCTTTGGCCTACTGTGTGGAATCTGCGTTCGAACAAGCGAGCAAATTCAATCCAACAAAGACGCGGACTTCATGACGAGATTCGTGCCGAAGTCGCGTCCGAGTGGCCGTCTATTGAGCGGCTGTCTATTGAGCGGCTGTCTATTGAGCGGCTGTCTACTGAGTGGCTGTTTAAACAGCAATACTAAGTTGCATCAAACAAGTGAAGACATTTCACGTTCAACCCACTTCGTGTCGACTTTGCAGTCGGCAAAATCGGGATGCTTAAGAACCGTCGCCTGAAATTCGGCGGTTGTTTTGATTCCTTTGACCCGTAACTCTTCGAGACAGCGGATCATGCATTTAATTGCTTGTTCCCGCGTCGGTTGGTGGACTATCAACTTGCCGATCATCGAATCGTAGTAGGGCGGAACCGTGTAGCCCGTGTGAACGTGTGAATCAAAACGAACGCCAAGTCCACCAGGAGGCAAAATTTGCTCGATCAAGCCAGGGCTGGGCTGGAAGTTCTTTGTGGGGTCTTCCGCGTTGATGCGACACTCAATTGAAACGCCGTTGCACTGAACGTCGGCTTGTGAGAACGATAGTTTCTCACCCGAAGCAACCCGGATTTGCTCCTGGATCAAATCAATTCCAGTTACCATTTCGGTGACTGGGTGTTCGACCTGGATACGAGCGTTGACTTCGATAAAGTAAAAATTGTGATTCTTATCAACGATGAACTCGACCGTCGCAGCGTTGTAGTAGTCCGCATTTTTGATCATCCGAACCGCGGCGGCACAAATCTCTTCGCGAACTTTGGGTGGCAATGTCGGGGCTGGGCTCTCTTCGATCAGTTTTTGATGTCGGCGTTGGGTTGAGCAGTCACGTTCCCAAAGGTGCGCAACGTTGCCGTGCATGTCCGCAATGACTTGGACTTCGACATGTCGGGGTAGTTCGACGAACTTTTCCAGATAGACAGCGGCGTTGCCAAACGCGGCTTCCGCTTCCTGCGCCGCCTGCTGCAGCGAGGTTCGCAGGCTGTCATCATCGGTCGCGACTCGCATGCCTTTGCCACCGCCACCAGCTGTTGCTTTGACGAGAACCGGATACCCAATCTCGTTCGCGACTTTCAATCCATCGCTTTCGTTTTCGATCAGGCCTGGGCTGCCAGGTACAACTGGAACTTCAGCTTTTCGAGCCAGCTCACGTGCTTGGTTTTTGTCACCGAGCATAAGCATCGCTTGCGGAGTCGGGCCAATGAAATCAATGTTGGAATCGCGGCAGACTTCATTGAAGTGAGCGTTTTCGGACATAAAGCCGTAACCAGGATGGATCGCCTCGGCGTTACTGATTTCAGCTGCACTGATGATTTGATCGATCCGAAGGTAGCTTTCGTTCGATCTTGCTCCACCGACGCAGTAAGCCTCATCGGCCAGCTCAAGATAGGCACTGCCCCGATCGCCTTCGCTGAAAATAGCGACTGTTTCAACGCCCATTTCTTTGCAAGCGCGGATGATTCTCAATGCGATTTCGCCACGATTGGCGATCAAGATTCGGTTGTACATGGGTTCTTCTTAACGGGCGAAAAATGCAAGCGAGATTGGGCCCAACGTGTTTTGGTCGACGTCGGGAAGGTACCATCGCAATCGATTGGAAAGTGCTGAACTGCCAAGGATGCATTTGCAATTTGCTGAACAAAGTAACAATACGCAAACGCGAACTCGAAACAGGCAATTCCACGAAAGGTTGTTTCGAAGCGGCAAGTTCAACGGCTAACCAGCTACGAAGGCAACACTTTGAAAAGCGGCTTGTTGTTGTCAACTGGGTCTTCGTTCTTGACGAGAACCTCAACGATCTTTCCGGAAACACCAGCCGGAATCTCATTGAACATTTTCATGGCTTCGACCAAGCAAACGATTGTGTCTGGTGTGACCATGTCGCCGACTTTGACGAAATCCGGAGATTCTGGTTTGGCCTTTGAATAAAAAGTTCCAATGGTCGGGCTGTTGATGGTAACGCAGTTGTCGGCGACAGGTTCAGACGCGGCACTGGCTGAAGCCGCAGTCGCAGTCGGGGCGGCCCCGGTTGCGATTGGTTGCGGATAGCTCATCATTGGAATATCACCGCCGGGGCCCCGACGCAAACGAATTCGTTGGTCGGCCTGCTTAAGGTCGACTTCGTTTAGTTCGTGCTCTTGCATCAATTCAATGAATTCTCGAATTTTGGCAACATCGAAAACTGATGGTTCTTCTTTATCCTTCGCCATTTTTTCTCCGCGGCAGATTGTGCCGGTTTTCGTTTCGCCGGTTGAGGCGCTTCGATAGGGTAATTTTAATGAAATGCTGGGCGCGATCGTCGACACGTCGTCGATTAAAGCTGAACCGTGCATTCGTCTAATTGTTTTGGAAGATCACTTAAAACTTCGTGACCATTTTGGGTTACCAAGATGTCATCTTCAATGCGTACTCCGCCCCAACCCGGAAGATAAATTCCAGGCTCGACCGTGATCACCATGCCAGCCTGAAGTTTACCGTCAAAAATTGGAGACATGAACGGGGTTTCGTGAATTTCTAAACCGAAACTGTGCCCCAATCCATGGCCGAAATTCTTTCCAAATCCGGAGTCCTCGATGACTTTTCTGGCTGCTTGGTCAACAGTTTTGAGTTCAACACCCGGCCGAATCTTCTTGATCGCAGCTAACTGAGCTTTGAGGACAATATCATATATTTTCCGCAATTTTGGCGGGATTTTAGCTGTCACTAAAACACGCGTCAAGTCGCTCAGGTAGTGGTTGACGTTGGCACCCCAGTCGAAAAGCAGGAACGCACTCTCGCCAACTTGCTTGTTTGTCGGGTGTCCATGGGGTAAAGCAGAACGAGCGCCGACGCCGATGATCGGCTCGAACGCGAAACCACGAGCCCCGAATAGCCTCATCTGATGTTCCAGATTGTGGGCGATTTCCAGTTCCGTTTGTTCGGCTCGAAGCTGAGATCGAATAACGGAAAACGCCTTTTGGTTCACGGCTATCGATTCTCGGATCGCTTTAATTTCTGATTTGTCTTTGATGCTTCTCAGGCATTCAACTTCATCGCAGCTTGCCACCAACTCCACGCCCAGCAACTCGGATTCTAGCTGATCAAACTGCGATTTGGTCAAGGAGTCAGATTCGAATCTAAGCGTTGTCGTCTTCGTCGACTTTAGCAAACTTGCCAGCGAAGCAATTGTTGTGGACGTGGCGTCGCGAATTTCGACTTTCAGGTCATCGCATTCGTCTTTCAGTTGAGTCGAATACCTGGTGTCGCTGAGAATGTGGTCATGCTCTCGAGTTACAAGCATCCAGGCAGCGCTACCGGAAAAGCCAGAGAGATAACCAACATTGACGATGTTGGAGACTAAGAACGCTTCACCTTGGACGAGCCGGAGCTTCTTTCGCAGGCGATCACGGCGTTTTTTGTACTGATGCATGCTTCGACGGTTGATGGATTCTTTGTTCGCTTCAAATCATTAAGCAAATTGAACGCTCGCATGCGCTCTGAGGTAACGCAGTCTAACATTCATTGGCAAGGCTTGCCTACGCGAAGATACGAAAGCTAGGAACCAGAAACCGAGCTGGGCTAGCTGGTTGTCGATGATGTCGCCCAAGTTGAAGCGGGTAATCCAAAGCCTGATTAAATTGAACGCCTCGTTCATTGGGCGTCGCGCGTGAGCGGAACGATCCACAGAATCGCAGAAAGCTATCCACAGAATCGCACACTATCCGTATAGGATTTCGCCGTCGGGCGCAATGGTCTGATCCGGATCGAATTTCTTGATCTTTGTCCACTGGAGTGCAACCAGCGAAACGTAATACGGATTCAGCACCAAGTAGCGATGCCAAAGTCGTGTCGGCTCTTTGGTAAGTCGGTAGAACCATTCCAGCCCGTACTTTTGCAGGATGGGCGGTGCTTGAGCAAGTTGGCCTGCGTGAAAATTAAATGCAGCGCCGACAGCAAGGACGGGCATCTTCAGATGGTCTTTGAATTCAAAAGTCCATACTTCTTGTCGCGGACAGCCAAGCCCAACGCAAGTGATTCCAGCACCACTTTTTTCGATCGTCTCGATGATCTCCATTTTCTCAGCAGGCGAAACAGTCCGAAACTTCGAAGCGAGCGTCCCTGAGATGATCAGGTTGGGGAATTTCTCAAGCAGTTTGGCTTTGAGGTCGTCGAGCAACTCTTGCTTTCCACCAAAAAGAAAGACACCGATCCCGTTTTTGGCAGCAGCTTCGCATGTCTTCAGCATTAAGTTCGGGCCGTAGACCCGATCTTTGAGGCCAGTGCCATGCATCAAGTTGACCGCCCAACGAACCGGTTGCCCGTCGGGGACAATCATCTCAAGCTGATTCAAGCGATGTCGGTGAGGTTCGTCGGTAACGCCTGTCATAACGCCATGAACGGCAAGCGCCGAGACACCAAACGGTTTTCGATTCTGAGCCGCATTCACGATCTTCGCGACAGCTGCTTCGTAATCGACCGCTGAAATGTTGACCCCGAGCAAATTAAACTTTCCGTGGTCAATCACTGAGCGACGACCTCTTCCCAGCGAGACACGTTGAATTCGTGAATCTCAGTCAGGATCGTGCGGATGTCTTTGGTCAAATGCCATTTTGGGTAGTGATTTTGAAACTTGGATACGTCGCTGACATACCAAATGTGATCACCAGTACGATTGGTCTCTTCGTAGCTGTAATCCAGCTTTTGGCCACAGATGTCTTCGCAGATTTGAATCGCTTCTAACATTGAGCAATGGCTGAAGCGACTGCCGCCGATGTTGTAAACCTCACCGGAGCGAGGTGCTCGGTAGAAGTGATCGAACGCTTGGATCAAATCGTAACTGTGGATGTTGTCGCGAACTTGCTTTCCCTTGTAACCAAAAATCGTGTATGGATTGTTGGTCATGGTGCACTTCATTAGGTACGCCAAGAATCCATGAAGTTGCGTACCGCTATGATTAGGGCCCGTCAGGCATCCGCCACGGAAAGCAGCCGTTTTCATGCCGAAGTATTTACCGTACTCCTGAACCAAAACATCGGCAGCAACTTTCGAGGCGCCGAATAAACTGTGGACGCAACTGTCAATCGACATGTCTTCTGCGATGCCGTTGTTGTATTGGTGTGATGGATCAATTTCCCATCGCAGTTCCTTTTCGATCAACGGCAAGCTGTTTGGGCGATCGCCGTAGACTTTGTTCGTCGAGGTGAAAATGAAAACTGCATCTTCTGAATGCTGCCGAGTCGCTTCAAGTAGATTCAGCGTGCCCAGTGCGTTAACGGTGAAATCTTTCTTGGGATCACGAGCCGCCCAATCATGTGACGGCTGTGCGGCCGTGTGCACAATCAGTTTGATGTCGGAGTTGTACTCAGAATAGATGTTGTCGATCAGAGTTTCATCACGAATGTCACCATCGACATGGATGTAACGATCGCCAAGCTCATTCTGAAGTTGTTGCCGTTGCCAATTGGTTGAAGCCTCAGCACCGAAGAATTCACTTCGCATGTCGTTGTCGATTCCAACGACTGTAAGTCCTTCTGAAGCGAAATGACGAGTGGCTTCGGAGCCAATAAGTCCGGCCGAACCGGTAACGATAGCAATGCTCATTCAAGATGACCTATTTTCAAAGATGCAAAGTCGAGGCTGTCGAGGTAGGCGCAGGTGATAGGATAAGTGGAATCCACACGACCAGTCGATTGACCCAATTTTAATTGAATTCCCACGTTGATCAATTAGCAGCTCGAAATAAGTCTTGCAAATGTAAACTTTTCTCACTCAGTAGGGCTACACTGTGGGCCGGTCGACCAGCGAAGGTTTACGGATTGACGACGACAAAATCCGAATAAATGATGAAGGGAAACGGCTAAAAATCGTGACAAGAATAGTTCTTAACTCTTTAGCGGAGCTTTAATGGCGGAGTCCTCAAGCAGAATGCAGTTTGGGCTTAAACACCTGCTGCTGTTGGTGCTTGCTTCTTGCGTTGTCATGGCAGCTATTTCAGGTGAGTCGTTGAATATTGCCGTTGCCACAATTTTTGTCAGCGTGAGTGCAATTGCCATCTCGACACTTATTTGGATGAGCGCCAAGAACCTTCTTGAAGTTCTTTCACGTACGATTCGCACTAGAAAATTGGGCCATTTGAGTAGGCGTTTCAGGTGGTTAATGCTCGATGCTTTGACCGCAACTTGGATTTTGATTGCGGTCGGAGCTGGCAACTACGTCTTGGAGGGGCACCAAGCGGGCGCAGATTCGTTAGTTCTGGCCTCGTTAATATTCGGCCCAGGCGTTGTGGGAATACTGCATTTCCGATACCGGGATACTTCTCGTAGGACGAACGCTGCGCACTCCTAGGTTCTTAGTTTGATCGAACCCGCAACCGTAAAGTAAACCTTCGGCTCAGTTGGCCGTGTTGAATCGGTACAGCGTTGTGTGTTGATATCGCTGGCCAGGGCGTAGAAGCGTTGATGGGAAATCGGCACGATTGGGGGAATCGGGGAGCGCCTGTGTCTCAAGGCAGAATGCCTGATGCTGTTCGAATCCACCGCTACTGGGCTGACCATCGAGGTAGTTGCCTGTGTAGAGTTGTATACCTGGCTGCGAAGTGAGAACTTCCATCGTGCGCCCTGATTCGTTTGAAAAAACCTTTGCGGCTAACGTGAGTTTTAAATGTTGTCCTGCGGTCGAACTTTCATCAATTGCATCGACGGTCGCGGGCGTGTTGATGACAAAGCAATGGTCGTAACCAATCGGCTTTGATTCAATCTGGTCAAAGCGTTCACCAATTGTTTTGGGCTCGCGAAAGTCGAAGGGAGTTTCTGCGACCTCGGCAATTCCCGTCGGGATGGACTCGCTGTTCACGCTCACATAGCGATCGGCGTTTATAAAAACCTCGTGGTTCAAAATTGACTCCGAGGACGCACCCGCCAAGTTCCAGTACGCGTGATTCGTGAGATTGACGTGGGTTGCTTGATCGGTCGTCGCCGAAAAAGCAATTCGCAATTCGTTCTCGTTGTTTAAGGTGTACTCGACAGTAGCCTCAAGGTTACCCGGGTAACCTTCATCGCCATCCTCGCTGAGCAATCTAAACCGGACGCCGACTTCGCCGTCCACTTCAATTGTTTCGCTTTCCCAAACTCGTTTGTCGAACCCAGTTTGGCCTCCGTGCAGGTGGTTATTACCGTCGTTTCTGGCGAGTTGGAACGGAACTGAGTCGATCGAGAATTCACCATTGGCGATTCTGTTTGCGTATCGCCCAACCGTCGATCCGAGAAATGCCGTGCATGCCTGGTAGCCGTCAATGTCATTGCAGCCAAGCGTGATGTTGGCTACTTCGCCATCTCGATCCGGTGCTCGAAAGGCTGAGATCGTGGCCCCCAAGTCAATCAATTCGAGGGCGTATCCATTTTCGTTTTTGCAAACGAATTGAGTTACGGCGGCGCCGGATTCGGTGGAGCCATAAGGCGATTCAGTAATTTTCATTTCAATCGGCTGGGTGACTTCATCGCGGGCAAGTTGTGTTTCGTCTTGCGTAACTCGAGTCGTGTTATTAGCGGTCGCTCGGCTGGGCGCGTTGGCTCTCATGAAGATTGCCATGAAGCAACCAATCAAAAACGCGGATATTAAAAACCCAAACTTCATTGTCTTCTCCCAGAACAATCAAATCCACATGGATGTGATGGGTTATTGGCAAGTTCAGAATCGAAAAGTTCAGAATCGACAAGTTCAGAATCGAGTAACTATCAATCCACCAGAAATTTTGGAACTCGCCCAAATTACTAAGGCAATTAGCGGCACATTATTGCGAAGTGATAGCATTTCAACAAGCTAGGATTTAGGGCAAATTTCCGGCTCGGTTTCTCCCAGCGGGATTCAGATTTGATCGAATTCAGATTTCTAACTCCACCGAAGTTCTTTATTTGTTCCGCGCAAACAAAAAAAGCCGCAGGAGAAATTCCTGCGGCTTAAAGCTTGTTTGTCATGAGGTGGACGATTTGAAAAAACGCCGTCCTCGGGCAGTCATCAGATTACCGCTTGAAATCAGTCGAAAAATCCTGCGAGCCAGCTTCTGATGCTGCGTTGGCAGTGTTTTCGAATTGCGATGGTACTTCTTCGCCAAAGAAGCGAGTCGTGCCTTCTGCAATTTCTCGTGAATCCGAATCGTCGCAAGTGAGTTGAGCACGAAAGACGTGTGTTCCACTTTTCAATGCCTCAGCACTTACTTTGAATGACATTTCTTGGCCCGGATCAATTTGCTTGATTGGGGTGAAGAGGACTTGGCCAGGTACAATCTTGTGAGTCAAGCCATCGGCTTTGCGTGGCTCAATTCCATCGGAAAACTGCATCACCAAATCTACACCTTTGGCAGATCGGCTGCCGCGGTTACGAACGGTGATTTCGTAGATCGTGCTCTCGCCAGTTGGCAATGGCCCCTTCGGGTCTTGAACGGTCAACACAAGGTCGGCAACCGTTTCAACATTGGTTTTGCAAAAGTTCGCTGTTTGAAGCTTACCCGCACCCTGAGCACCAACGTCAAGCTTAAGCTCGCCGGAAGTATCCAGTTGGCAGTTGATTTTGTAGTCCCGAGTTTGGCCAGGTTCGAGCGAACCGACGTGCCAGCGGACGCCGCCTTCGATCTGCTTGACTGACTCAATTCCACTCAAGTAGGTCACCCCGTTGGGAAGTGCCATCGCTGCAATCACTTCGCTGGCCGCTGCATCACCCGAGTTGGTGACCGAAACCATGTACTGACCAACACTGCCAGAGTACTTCATTCCAGGTCCGTCGATAACGATACCTAAGTTGGCTCGTCGCACCATCAATAGGCGTTCCGCAGAGACTTCCAGATTTCCATCGGCCATGGCAGTGGTGACAAGATTCAGCTCACCGGCAGTTTGGGCGATCATTTCGACTTGGAACATTTGGTCACTTCCAGGTGCGATGTCACCGATGGCTGAACGCTCACCACCCAGCGCTTCGGGAAGTTTGACGACCACGTTTTCGGCAGTGCCTGTGCCCGGGTTGCGAACAGTGACATGGTAAACTTCTCTCTCGCCGAATTGGATTTCTCCAGGGCCAACGATATTCATTTCCAATTTAGGTTCAGTGACTTGGATGTTGGCAGTGCCTTTGCGAGGTACCAATGTCCACTCCACACCCAAGTCGAACATTTCAGCTTTTCTTGGAACAGCCACAATCGTTAACGTTTGCTCAGAGTTTCCAGGAACATGGTCGACGCTCCAAACCAAGCGTGCTTGGTCTTTACCGTCAGTGATTTCTTTACCGCCTGTCGTCAAGCTAACGTTCTCTAGGTCGACCCATTCTGGCAGGTTAATACCAACCAAAATTCGCTCGGCTGGTCGACTGCCTTGATTCGCAACCGAAACTTTAAATGTCGCTGGCTTGTTGATGCCGATGGTTTGAGGTCCATAGGTTTCGACTTCGATGGCTGGAGCCGAGAGGCTGATCGTCGCCATCCGTGGAGCTTCTGTTTCTGCGGAGACTTGTCGAATGTTCTCGTCTCGAACAATCTGCGGAGTTCGCAATCGTGATGGGTTGCTCGGATCCGCAACAAGCGTTGGTGCTGTGTTGGTGTCCATCAAAGGAGCCGATTCGCTTGCAACCGATTCGACAGGGGCTTCCGTTTGAAGCTGCGAGATAAATTCGCTTGCCGAAATTTCTTGCTCAGTCACAACCTGTCCTTCAGGAATCGGTTGTGAGTCTACCGTAGGTTGACTTGCTGCTGCCAACGCTGCCTCTTGTGCGGCAAGTCGTTGTTCTTCGATTAGTCGTCGCTCTTCCAGGTGGGCTTCACGATTGGCTTCGAACTGAGCCGAAGCCAGTCGTTGAGCTGCTAGGTTTTGAGCTGCTTGATTTTGAGCGGTGATTTCCTCTTGTGCCAGTGTGGCAACTGGTTCGGTTGAGTTTTGAGCCGATTGCTCACGTGCCAAGACTTGCTGTCTGACATTTTCCATTTGTTGCTTGATTTGATTGGCCGCTTGAAAATCCTGTGGAGCGATTCGCGGTGAACTTCCTCGGACTTGTTGCATTCTGGCTTCAAAATCAGCAGGAGTGTTGACTCGCGGCGTCGAGTTTTGATTCGTTGCCGGAGTCGAACCTGCCAGAATATCTGGAACAATCGGCTCGCCATTGGCGTCCGTTTGATAGCTCGTCTGCATAATGGTGCCGCGTTGAGCTTGGCCTGACGTTTGGCGAAGCCGAGTCGACGGAGTCGCTTGAGCCGCCCGAGTTTGTTGGGCGGCGTTCGGCGCGTCCGAAAATGTAAAGCTCGTGCCTTGGCTTGATTGTGCCTGCATATTCGGTTGAGCTGACCTGAAGCGAGGGGCAGCCGATAGTTGCCGGACGTTTTGCGGTGGCATGTGAACCGACGGCGGAGCTAAATTTGCCGAATCACTTGCCGTGCCTCGAAGTGAATGAGTTGGGACAGGCGAGTAACGCTGAGACGGCGTTTGTTGTCCAATTGCCGTTCCGACACACGTCGAAAGAAGGCCGGCGAGAATCGCCAAAGCGAATTTTGATTTGAGCGCTAACATGAGTTCCTACCCTGGATACCTAAAGACGAAAACGTCATGTCTTGAGGATCGACTTTGCGGGTTGGGTAGGTTTAGTCAATTATGACATTTGTTTCGATTTCGTAAGGTTTTTCGCCAGCACTCCAGTCGCAAGCAACTAAGTGATAGCAAAAAATGCCTGGCTGGCTAATCAAAAAGCCGTTTGCCTTTGCGTTACCCAAATTGCCGTAGCCAAACTGCCGTA
>CAZPTT010000008.1:0-18743 GCA_964589435.1 uncultured Pirellulaceae bacterium | reverse complement strand
TGCCGTAGCCAAACTGCCGTACCCGAAGTCCGGCCTATTTCTTTTTCGTAGGCTCCACGCGATAGTCATCACGGCATGGCTGAAACACATCGAGAATTCTGCAATCAGTAATCGCTCGACCGTGATGATCAGCGTTTCTTGGAATCGCAAGCACATCTCCGCTGGATAACCGGTGAGCGACGCCTTCGACCGTTAGTTCGAATTCGCCTTCGAGCATGTTGACGACTTGCTCATGAGGATGCGAATGAGCCGGAAGCGATGCGTCTTTTGTGATCGACCAATACGCGAACGTCATTGATTCCGAATGGACGAATCGGCCGGTGAATCCAGGGACGATCTCGCGAGCTTCGATTTGCTCAAGTCTCTCAACGGCTGTCATAACGATTTCCGGTAACTAATTTGAGCGAGTGTCCAAAACGACGCGCGTGTCCAGCAAGAAATCATGGAGGGATCGGCCTTTGCCGTAAACCGCCATGATGCCGATGTCTAATAAGAGTACCAGCCCAGCGATGGCGGTGAGACCAAGGAAAGTCACTCCATACCAGGAGGTGGTTGGGTCGGTGACGACCGAGAGGCAAATGGCAAACCAAGGGAATTGCATTCGAATCAAACTACGCAGTACCATTCGGTTCGCGATCGGTGTTAATCCGTATTTGTTGACGACACGGATGTGCATCAAGCTTCGCCCAACGGACTGCCGCCAGAAGTAGACCATCGTCAAAAAGACAATAATGGGGATAAAGTCACACGTTTTCAAAAGGAACGTGATGATCGGACGCTGTGCGAGCATTTGTTCCCACGAAGCAAAGCCAAGTGCAATCTTTAGCACGATTGCCAGCACCATAACGCTGATCCAGTCGAATCCGGCCGCGACAATTCGGGGGAAGATTCTGGCGATGACCTGTGAGCCGGGCGCAACTTCTTTGAGATCGTTGACCAGTAAGTCGTAGTCTGCATAACGCTCGGCCGGATCGTTAGCGAGCATTTTGGACATCACGTTTCGCCATGACTCAGGCATTTGCTCAGGCCACGGCGTCGGGAACGCGATCTCCGATTCTTCGTGGTTCGCAATCCATTCCGAAATCGTCTTCCCTGTCATGACGACGGGCAATTCGCCAAATGACATTTCGTAAAGCGTGACTCCAAGAGCATACATGTCCGATTGGCGAGACGGCTTTTCACCGCGCAATAGTTCGGGAGCAATGTAGTTGGGTGTGCCGCCAATTGCCTCGTCGTGATTGAGCGAGGCTCGCCGCGCCATCCCAAAGTCCGAAAGCTTCGCAATGCCATCGTGTTGGACTAAAACGTTGGAAGGCTTGATGTCACCGTGAATGATGTCCAGTTCGTAAGAGAATTTAAGCGCGTCAGCAATCTGTAAAGCTATGTTGACGATGGTGTGAAAAGGAAGTTCGTCAGTCGCAATGTAATCGTTCAGCGGTTTGCCGTTGACGAGTTCCATCGCGAGGAATGGGTCTTCATCCTGTTTGCCAACGTAATAAATCGTGACAATATTCGGATGCGTCACTCGTGCTTGAGAAACGGCCTCTTGCATGAGTTTGTCGATCTCTTGGTCGGAGCTTTTGGTCGTACCTTTGGTTGAACCAATTGTCGATCCTATTCCCCCACGTCCAATCCCACTTCGCAAAAGCTTGACGGCAACATACCGCTGGAGCGATGTGTCGAGCGCCCGGTAAACCTGTCCCATGCCGCCACGTCCAAGCGTTGAGACGATCTCGAAGTGCCCAAATTTCTCACCGATCAGAAGTTCTGGGTTCTCATCGTCTCGGAGTGTGGCTGCCGAAGAATTATCAATTGTTGCCGCAAACGCGTCGTTCGGTTGCGGGGCAACATCGCCGGCTTTATTGATTCGATCTGAATTATTTTGATCAAGCTCGAAACTGCCTTCGTGGATCGTCATCGTCATGGCCAAATTGTGGCTTAACAATTTTGGCGAGATCGTTTTGTTGCACTTAACGCAATCACCCCCAACGGCCGCATCCAACTGGAGTTGGCTGCCGCATGAACAACGGTATAGAACCGTTGTTGGCGTCATTGGTCGAGTTGCATTGGGATCCATGTTGCTGGCTGTAGATCACTACGTCGCGGGTTGAACGTGTTCGGATTTGTGAAGTGAAAGGTTCAGGTTTGCTCGGGCAAATTGAATTAACAACAGCCAAGAGATGCCGAAGCTGGCGCGAGCATCAAAGCTGTTTGTACGGTTTGCCTTCCGTTCGGTTCAATTCTAGTCGTTTTCGTGAAACTTACCACTTCGAAGTGTTCATTATTGCGCAGTTCTGCCAAGCACACCATGTACTAGCCAGGCGGTTTTGCCTTCGAAACGGTAGACGGTTCGAGAGACTTTCGTTCCAGTTCAACCCCAGTCCAGCCCCAGTCCAATGCAATGGCGTGATGTCGCAGAGGCGATGCAAAACAAGAAGCCACTTCAATCCCTGGATCTCTCGGTGGCCTCTCGGGGTGGCATCGCTGTGCGAGGCCTTTGTGGTGAATTCGACTGATCCACTACTCAATGTGATGCTCCGGCTTTATCCTGTCACGGTTGACTTCGTTGTCTGGTGAGATTTCATGTGGCCGATTCCAAAATTCGTTTGCGTAGCGTTCGCGTCAACAATTTGAAAGAAGTCAGTCTCGATATTCCGCACGGACAATGGGTAGCCATTTGTGGTTTAAGCGGTAGCGGGAAATCGAGCCTTGCGTTTGACACTTTGTATGCGGAGGGCCAGCGGCGATACATCGAATGTCTTTCGCTAGGAACGCGTCAATTTATCACTCAACTGGACAGGCCAGACGCGGACTTGATTGACGGGATTCCTCCTGCGATTGCAGTGCAGGCGGTTCGAGGAACTCCCGACCGGAAGTCGACAGTGGGCAATGCGACCGAAATTGTCGAACACCTGCGATTGCTGTTCGCAAGAATTGGTAAAGTCGTCTGTCCAATTTGCGAGTCATCAGTTGACCGCGAAGATGTCGAATCCGTCGCCGCTTGGATTGAAAGTTTGGCTGCTGGTTCCCGGTATGTGATTGCCTATCCGCTGCCAGAGAGACAAGGCGGAGGTACGGCAGCTCACTTTGCGGCCGGACGAAGAAATGGGTTTCGCCGAGCCATCGTCAATCAGTGTTTGGTTAGCCTTGAAGGCGCGATAGATGGCGAAGGTGGCGCAGATCAAGCAGAACGTGATCATTCAAAGGTCTGGATCGTCGTTGACCGTTTGGTTAGCGATTCAGTCAAAAGTCGGATCGATGAAAGCCGCATCGATGGAAGCGGCGGCAAAAGTGGCAACAGTTCGAGGGTTCGCGAATCGTTGGAAACAGCGTTTCAGTTTGGAGAGGGCCGTTGCACGGTTTTTGTATCTGGCGATGTTGCTTCAACGCCCTATCTAATCGACGGCAAAGAATTCGATATCAAAGAGTTTTCGACCAAGCTCATTTGCAAAACTTGCGGTCGGGTTTTCCCAGCTCCCGAACCAAGGTTGTTTAGCTACAACAAGGCCATCGCGGCTTGCGAGGAATGTGATGGTGTGGGGTTTGAAGGCGATGGATACGAAACGCGTTGTAAAGCCTGCGAAGGCGATCGACTCAACCAAGACGCGCTTTCTTTCCGAATTCAGGGACACTCGATTGCTGACCTGTGTCGGCTGACGGTTTCGAATCTGGCCAGGTTCTTTCAGGATGCAAAGTGGTCAGATCGCCAAATTGCGATCGGACGATTGTTGTTTCGGCAAATTGAAGCCCGGCTTGGGTATCTCAATCGTGTTGGATTGGGGTACCTTTCACTGGATCGCCCGGCTCGCACGATTAGTTTTGGGGAATCGCAGCGGGTGGCCCTAACATCCTGTCTAAGTTCAACCTTGGTTGGCATGCTGTACGTTCTAGATGAGCCGTCAGTGGGGCTTCATCCGCATGATGTTGGTAGCCTCGTCGAGGCTGTTCGAAATCTAAATCAACGCGGCAACACAGTCGTCGTAGTGGATCACGAAACTCGGATGATCGAGTCGGCTCCGCGAATCATCGAAGTTGGCCCTGCGGCGGGAGCGTCGGGTGGTGAGATCGTTTTTGACGGAACCATCGACGAACTTAAGACGACTTCGGACAGCGTGACCGGAGATTTTTTGGCTGACCGGCGCGGTGTGTCAAGCGGCGCAGGTCGGCGACGTTCCGCACGAGGTAGGGTTCGATTGGTCGGAGCCAGCGGGCACAATCTAAAAGACATCGATGTCGATTTTCCTCTTGGTTGTCTGTGCGTCGTGTCAGGTGTCAGTGGTTCCGGCAAAAGTTCATTGGTGCGTCAGACTTTGTTCGGTGCATTGAGTCAAAGCCTTGGCAATGAAAGTGCCGCCGCCCTCCCCTTTCGCGAATTATTGGGCGTGTCAAAAATTGACGAGGTTGTCTTGGTTGACCATTCGCCGATTGGACGCACGGGCCGCAGTAATCCAGTGACCTATGTCAAAGCTTTCGATGATATTCGGAAAGCTTTTGCGGAAACTGCCGACGCAAAATCCCAAAACGCGACGGCCGGTATGTTCAGTTTTAACGTGGCCGGTGGACGCTGTGATAAATGCAAAGGCGAGGGCGAGTTGACGATCGACATGCAGTTTCTCGCTGATGTTCACATGAAATGTGACCAGTGCCATGGAACTCGATTTCGCGATGAGACATTGGCGGTGCGGTACCGTGGGCGAAACATCGCGGAAGTCTTAAACCTGACTGTCCGAGAAGCTTTCACTTTTTTTCGTGGTCAACCAAGAGTCCAGGAGAAACTAAAGGCGCTGATTGATGTTGGCTTAGAATATATTCGGCTTGGCCAGCCGGCGACGAAGCTCTCATCGGGGGAGGCTCAGCGATTAAAGTTAGCGGTGTATCTAAACGCCTCAAAAAAGAAGCGAGCGATCTTTATTCTGGAAGAGCCAACGACCGGATTGCACATGGCGGACGTAACTCGCCTGCTGGATTGCTTCGAGGCGTTACTTGCCGTCGGTCATTCGTTTATTATCGTGGAGCACAATCTGGAAGTGATGAAGTACGCAGATTGGATTATCGATTTAGGGCCAGGAGCAGCAGACAGTGGGGGAGACGTTGTGGTGTGCGGTACACCTGAAGAAGTCGCCGATTGTCAGGATTCGATCACTGGTAAATACTTGGCCGAGGCTCTGGCGAAATGCAAATTGGATGACGAGTGAATTTTCGAACTCGCAGAGTTTCTCCAAAGATAAAGCCGATAATGGTTAGGAATCAGTGAATCAGTGAATCACAAGTCAGACAATCCAAAGGCGATCCGCCAGCAATCAGACGATCAAACATCAACCGACGAGGTGCCCGCAGGATTCGAACGCTATTCTCGCCAGATTCGGTTTCCGCATTTCGGAATCGAGGGTCAGCATAACTTGAGCGAGTCGACCGCGTTGGTCGTGGGTTGTGGAGCTTTGGGTTCCATCATTTGTAACACTTTGGCTCGCGCGGGAGTCGGTCGGCTAAGAATAGTTGATCGGGACTTCGTTGAAATCAGTAATCTTCAGCGCCAAGTCCTTTATGACGAGCAAGACGTTGCCGACAATTTGCCGAAGGCCATTGCAGCGTCCAAAAAATTGCAGGCGATTAATTCGCAGGTGGTTGTCGAGCCGATCGTCGCTGATGTTGATCCAAGCAATATTGAGTCTCTCCTAGACGGTGTTGGCGTCATCATTGATGGAACGGACAACTTCGAAATACGATTCTTGATTAACGATGTTTCGGTAAAGCATTCTATTCCATGGATCTACGGTGGTTGTCTGGGAGCCGATGGTCAGACGATGACGGTTTTGCCAGGTCAGACGGCGTGTTTGAATTGCTTGATGCTTGACGGTCCGCCTCCGCCGGGATCAACTCCGACGTGCGATTCGTTTGGAATCATGGCACCGATCATCAATGTTATCGCTTCGCTACAAGCCAATGAAGCGATCAAGATTTTGTCCGGAAACGTGGCGGCGACAAGTCGGAAGCTGAGTATCTTTTCAACCTGGGAAAATGATTTTAGACAGATGGATGTGTCGAAGCTTCGCGATAGTGTTGACTGCCCCACTTGTAAGCAGGGGCAGTACGATTGGTTGAATGGAACACGGGGAAGCTATGGGACGGTGCTCTGTGGTCGAAATGCAGTTCAGCTTAGTTTTCCGGATAGCGATCCGATTTCACTTGTTGAATTGGCCGAACGACTGGAACAAGTCGGCACCGTTTCTCGGAATCGATTTCTCTTGAAATTGAAAGTCGATGATTTCTCAATCACGGTGTTTCCAGACGGCCGCGCTATTATCGCTGGTACCGATGATATTGCCGTTGCGAGAAGGCTGTACGCCCAATATCTAGGTTCTTAGTTTGAGGTCAAGGTTGCGTCGCAGCTGACGTCAAAACTCACTTGGAGAGTGCATCTTTGGCGACTAAGAATGCGTCGACCAATTGTTTGAACTGGGCGTCGAGTAAATCAGCGTTCTCTTTTTTAAGCTTTTCTTCTTTGAGAGGATAAGCGAACGTCCAATGGAACTCGATTGTGTGTGGATCGAGGATGATGGTTCCTTCGATGCCTTTTTCGTTGCAGTGGTGTGTGAACTGGGTCAGTTGAGCATCGAGACTGTCCAAGAGTTGTACGATTTTGGGTGCCCAAATTCGTGGGACACGCGCCAGCCAACCATCGAACGCGCGGTACTTTTTGTGAGTCACCCAAACCTGCCCGATCCCGTAAAAGAACCATACTGGGCCACGAAACGTTGAAACCAATCCGTAAGGTCGCGGAATCAAACTCCATTTTCCCAACTGCGTCCGAAAGATCAGGTGGCGTCCACCGAATCGTTTGATGATACGATTGAGAATGTGCTCACCGGAACTTGAGATACCCGACGTCTCGGTGACGTTTGGTTCGTCTGGCTTTGGTTTGTCGGAATGGTCCGCTGTTTCTGTCATGGGACTATTGTAGCGGTTGTTGAAAGGGTGACAATCGCGCTGCTTTTTGCGATGCCAGTCGCCCGTCAGTTCGGCACTGAGTGTAGGAAATGGAGTCGTCTAGATCGAAAACAGTTCTACCAAATGTCGATCTGGATCGTAGATGTAGATTTGTTGGGCTCCGTCGGGGCGAGTTTTGGGGCCACTGCCAATTTCAATTCCCAGTTCTTTTAAACGAACAGTTGCGGCCTGCACGTCATCCACTTGAAATGCGAAATGATGTCCTCGAGAAACGCTTTGGACTTGGCGATCTCCCCAGCCGGCCAGTCCAGCCAGTTGGCTTGCAACGGTGATGTGGATCTGGACTTCACCGGCCGTGAACCAGGCTCCCGGGAAATCAAAAGCAGGACGCGGGCTTTCTTGCATGCCCAACAAGCCAACGTAAAAATCACGCGTCGCATCGAGATCCGCAACGATGAGTGTCAGGTGGTCAAAGGATTTGATTTGCAGCGGGTTCGATGGTGGCATCGGGCAAGCCTAAAAAAAGTTGGCGTCAAAATCAGTGGAGCAAGTTCGCTGGAGCAAGTTCGCTGGGGCAAACGGCTGAAAAGGCTTTCGAGAATGGTCTCTAAGGTGACCTATAAAAGTAAGCTGACTCAAGAAACGAAAAAAGTCCAGATCAGCAGTCATGCTAACCTGGACTTCGTATTCGTTTCAAATCGCTTGAGTAATCTCAAAAAATCTGGCGATCTGTGTCGACCGTTGCGTCGGCCAAATCGGTTACCGGTAAAACTCCAAGCCGATGGAAATTCCGTGGAAGAACATGTCGTCGGTGTCGCTGACACCCGATCCAGTGAACGGCGAAATTGTGGTTGGAATATTATCTGATACTGACGATACGTTACCAAGCCACATTGCGTTGTAACCGGCCTTCAGGCGAGCACGCTGGTTGATCTGGTAGTGAGCAGTCAAGTTAAAGTCCAATGATCCAGCAACGTTCCCATTGTCATCGTTGGCGTTAAGAATTCGCACGCCATCTTTGGCCAGCACAGTGTCGGCTTGGCTGATGTTGCCATACAGTCCGAGTTTACCGGACGCTGAGAAGGAGGTTCGATAGCCAATGTCGTAGAACAGTTCTTCGCCGATATGAATACCGATCAAGTTGTTCTCGATGTCCATGCTGAATTCGCCTTGCTCACCGATATTGTTCGTGCTGTTGAATTGGTATTCGTCGCCAACGTGTATGTAGCGGACACCAATGAATGTTTTAAGAACATCCCAGCCCCAGCGAACACGATTGAATTCGAGTGAATGGAGCTTTGTTTCTTTCGATTCAGTTTGACTGACTGAATTCGTGAACGGGCTAAGTTCGCCACCGCCGAAGAACGGGCTGACGTTCCACAGAGCACTCAGTCGCCCAGCCGCATCGTTGCGAGTGATGGAGTCTTCCAAAGAAGACGTTCCCATGTATGAAAATTCGTTGCCTCGCGTCACATCGCTTCGTCGACCGAACGTTATTCGCCAGCCGGCGTTGCCATTGAAGTTTCCAAGACCACCAAAGTTTGAATTGACAATGTCGCCGTCAGTTCGGTTGATGTAGAGTCCTTCGATGTGCATGTAGCGTCGAGCGTTGGGAACAGATCCGAATAAACCCATCTGCTCTGCGATTGAGTTTGGGTCAAAGCAACCACCTGGCCCACATGAGTTGCAGCCGCTGACCGCGTCACCACAAGTGGAACAGCCTGATCCGCCGCAGCCCGCACAGTTACTGGTCGTTCCGCAAGAAGAGCAGCCTGCTCCACCACATCCACAGTTGGAAGATGATGAAATGACGGGTGCTTCCATTGGTGGAGCGTCAAAGTATGCGGGCGTCGAAGTTCCCGCATAGTTTGGTACTGGCATTTCTGCTGACAGGTAGGATTGATCAAAGCTCGGAGCAGGTGAAACCATTTGGCTACCAGGACGGATCGAGGGAGCGACCATCGTGTCGGCAGCTCGGCCTTTCACGATCGGTACATTCAAGTTGCGAGCCTTCATTGAACTTGCTGGCAAGATTGGGACGCCACCGTTCGATACGCGGCCCGCAGATCCGCTTGGAGTTCGCTGTTGATACTGTTGCCATTGAGCGACAGGCGAAACGTTCGCATCGACGGAAGAATCAAGAGGAGCGGTCGTCGCTTGGGCGACGAGCGGCTCATTCGTTTTGACTTCGGCAGCACTAATCGGAGATAGCATGCTTGAGTTGTTGAATGTCTTGGCAGTTGCGTTCGCAGTGGCATCAACTGTCGACTTGATGGCTGGCATCATTTGCAGCGGCTTCTTGGCCGCAGCTTTGACTGTTTGAGTCGTCTCAGCAACCGCTGTTTGGACGCGTGTTTTGCTTCCTTGTGTGGAAGACACAATTGGCGGAATCGTTGTCGCTTCTGCTGATGAAACGATCGGCGGCATCGAGTTGGAACGCGATCGGTTGGCCGATGAAACAATCGGTGGCATCATGCTATGCTTCGGTTTGACCTTCATGTGATCACTCGTGATCACTGGTGGCACGAACCGTTGCGAATGCACTTGATTGGGCGGAAGGGCGGCCTTGACTGCCCCAAACATCCCACCTGAAGCGGGAACAGCCGTTTGAACATGGCCTTGAGTTGGCATTTTGTCCATGGCTGAACCGTCTTGCATTGCGTGGCAATTGCTAAGGCAGCTGCCTGTGAGGGTAGCCAAAACGGCGACAATCTTGATCTTGAATTTTTGATTCATGGGTCGCTGGATGCAAAAAAGGTCGGATTGCGGCAAGAAACATTTCTGCCCATTCCATTTTTCGGCTTCTTGCATTGGGGACTTTTGCGGATTCTCCGGAATTTCGCAGATATGCCGCACACGATGGTTTTAATGATTCTTCCAGGGAGGATTTCAGCCGCTTTTCTTCGTGGCGAGCGAAATGACGATAGCACTTTATGGCCAAAATAAAGATCGACGCCCGATCCTTGCTTCAAAAAAGAAGTTAGTGCCCGGCTTCACCCACAAAAGTTAGGACTGAACCCAAGGTGGAGTGCCATTCAGGCTGATAAATATATTGAAATGAGTTAAGATGGCGTCGCCAGATAACCACGAGTTTTGGTCGCTGTTGAGTTCGGGTTAAGTAATCGGTTTCAAGCAAGGGGTTCGGTTTCATCAAAAAATCCCAGTCGTGACACCGATCCTGTCGAGGCCAATGTCAGGACTTAAATCGGAATTTTAAATTTAACATTGGCGAACTTTCACCACTTGGTTGGCAACACGCCAGGTCGCTTCCTTTCAGTTGAACCTCAAATGTCACGAATTATTGATTTTTTCAGATACATCCTGATGTTTCCGGTGCGTTTCTTTCATTCACCCCAGGAAATGCTGGCTTCATTTTGGAATGAATCTGCCAAGAGCCGGGCCTTGATGCTTGGAATTCCGGCTTTGTTGGTCGCGATCAGCGGCGTCAGTGCATTGGCACTGGCCAACTATGGGCTTCGAACGAGTTTGGAAACGCGTTATAGGAAGAATGCTGAGAAGAGTAAGGAGAGTAAAGAGAAGGTGCTTGGTGAATTGCGAACGGAATTACGTATGGTACGAGCTGCCAATCGTTCGCAGGGCTTACCAGCTTCCGAGGCGACCATTTCGAAGGACGATGAACGCCGCAAGGAATTTGAAAAGCTTCAAGAGATTGAGCGGGTGTACTGGGAAAAGCTTATCAGCTTGAACCCCGAGGAGTTACAGTATCGTTTCAAGCTCGCAATCGTTTCGCTCGAGCAAGGCGAGATTCAGCGTGGTTTATCTCTCATGAGGCTTTGCGCTCCTGATAATGAACCGGGATTTGCCGAGGCCCATTTATGGCTTTCCCGATATTTTCTTGGGTTGAGACCCGAATCGCAATCAGACGCGATCCGAAATCGAACAATGGCGTTGCGGCATGCTGAGCACTGTTTGACGCGTGGCGGTGAAGATGTGATTACGACGCCAGCTAAGTTGATCAAAGCCAGAATATTGAGCCAGACGATGAGGCTTGACGCAGCCTATGAGATTTACGCTGAGCTATTTGAAGAGTATCCGCAGTACTACGAGGCGATGGTCGCGATTAACCGGCGTTTGAAGAAAGATGGACGAAATCAAAACGTTTTGGATCAGGCGTTCAATCGTTTTCGTGCTCAGCTTGCGGACGGAGAATTGGAATCGCAGCCGTGGTTAAGAGCATGGACGCAAAGCATCAATTGTTTGTTGGAAAACGGAGACTACGCTCGTGCTGAGGGGCTGTTGACGAACGAAATTTTGGAACTGAACCGGTCGGAATCGAGCGCAGCCAGGCGTGTCAACATTGAGCAATTACTGTCGACGGTTTACTTGAGATGGTCGGTGTTTGAACGTGTTCGCACCGGAGAGGACGCCAGTCAACTAGAGCTCTTAAATAAGGCCTATGTCTATAATTCAACTAATCCTGAAGTCCTGCGACATTTGGCTCGTATCGCGATTAGCGAGAATGAACAGCTCGCCGAAAAGGCGCGTAAAATTTACGATCCCCGAGCCCATGTTGATGCTCCTGCCTTGGTTCTGAACGAGCTTGGCACCGATGCCCTCGCCAGATCCGACTATGAGTCGGGGATCAAGTACTTCGAATTAGCCCGCAAGAAAGCCCCTCGGAACCCAACTATTCTCAACAACCTGGCTTGGACTTATTTAGTTTGTGAAAATCGAAACCCAGGTCGAGCCCTGAAGTTGATCGAGGAGGGAATTAAATTGATGCCGAAAACGGAGTTGAATAAGAAGGAGCGTTCGCACTTTTACGACACGCGTGGGGCGGCGTTAATGCAATTGAACCGAATGACCCAAGCGGCTGCCTCATTTGAAATAGCGCTTCAAGAACGTCCCAATGACCGGAAGATTTTGGAATCGCTTGTAAAGTGTTATCAGGGCAACAACTTGTCTCCCGAAGTCTATTTAGCACGTTTGCGAAGACTTGATGAACAAGAAGCGTTAAAAGACTCGCCAACTGATGTGCCCACCGGTACCGACAACTAGTTGATCTTGCGTTTGACCACCAACCCAACGATCCCACATGATATTTCGACGTCGAGATGACGACTTTCATTCTTTTTCAATCACTGGATTCCTGCTCAGTCCATTCCGCGCAATTGGTCGGATGTTCTCCAGCGATGATTCAATACACCTCGACCGATCACCGGTTTCGAGGTTCATTTCCGCATTAACGTTTCCGCTCAGGCTATTTGTTGGCTTCTGCGCATTCATGATTCAGCAGTGGACGTTGAATCGTTCCTTAACAGCATTTTTGTATGCTGTTCCGGCAATGGCATTGATTGTGGTTTTCGTTTCATCGCTGTGGGCGGCCAATTTCCTAAAGGAATCTCGAAGCGTTGGCGCAAGTCAGAGTTACTATAAAGCTATGTTGCAGCTTCATCCTGATGAACCTGAAAATGCCAACATGTTTGCGGCCAAATTGGTTGAATTGAAGCCAGATAGTGATTGGTATAAAAATCAGCTTGGGGAGTCGCGAGAAAGGTGCGGGGATCTTGAGGGGGCATTGGATATCATGCGTTACCTTGCGCCAGAAGACAAAGCCCGGCACGCCGACGCACATGTCTGGCTGTCCCGCTACTACTTGCGATCGCAATTCTTGGGAATTCCAGAAGAGGAAAGAGATGCCAAAGTCGTGACGCACTTTGATCACGCTTTGGCGTTGAAACCAGACAATTCGATGGCGTTGCAAAGCCGCGCAACCTATTATCGAAAAATGGGTCTTGAGTCTCCCGAGGATTCTCCCGAGCGGATCGAGAATTTCAAACTGGCCGTTGCTGACTTGACGCAAGTCGTCAATGGCGACATTTCTCTGAACCAGATTCGGGCGATTCCCGTTCTCATTCAACTGCTCAAGGAGATCGGTGAGGAGAAGAGAGCCAAATCGGTCATGAACAACATTTTTGAAATCATGCCGATCGCCCGCCAAAATCCAGAAATCTACGAAATCTGGAGGACTCTCGTGACATGTGCCGTGCAAATGCGGGACTACGAGCAAGCAAACAGGATTATTGGCGAAGGCTATCAGTTAGCAAAGACCGACGAAGTCCGCGCAAAGATTCGGCGTTTGGCTTCAGAGGTTTCCCTCGATGAGGCTAACCTCTATTCGGATATGACGGATCGCAATCAGTACCGAATGCGGCTTAACCAACTCTGTAAAGCAGTCACAATTCACCCTCGAAACCAAGTCATTTATTTGAAGCTATGCGAGTTCATCGCTTCCAAGTCGAATCCGGATTTTAACGAAGCTTGGCTGAATGACTCAGTGGTAGATGCGGTCAATCCATCCGGCGCTGGGATCATTCACGTGTTACTAGGAGTGCACTTGGTCGCTCAAGGAAATGTGTTGGAGGGGCAAAAGCACTTGAGGATCGCTGAAGAGCAGTATCCAAACACTCAAATTGTCGTCAACAACGTAATCGATATCGTAGCCTCCCAATTCCCTGATGATTTCGACAATATGCTCGACATCGTCACTTTGGCGATAGAGCTGTTTCCAGATCAACCGTTGCTCTACCGAACGCGCGGCATGTATTTGAAGAATCTGGGCCGCTACCAAGACGCCACCGCTGACTTTTTGACGGCCAGCAAAAAATTGCCTCAGAGAATTACGCTATACACCAGTTTGATTGAATGCCACGAGCAACTCGGCCAATCCGACAAGGTGTTGGAGTATAAGACCAAAATTGAGTCGATTCTCAGCCAATTGGATTCGGCACAGCGAAAAAATGTCGAGGAATCGATGAAAAGACTCAATTAGTTTTAGCGCGTCTTTCGAATTGTCGCTGGCCGATTTCCCAGTCGGCTATTTATAATTAAAGTTGAAGAAACGCGTTACAAGTCAAATGACTCGCCCCCTTCGTTATCCAACATCGAAATAATCCAGGACTGAAAATTGTTTCAATTGTCTCGTTTTCAACTCGGCCTTATCTTCCTTTCGCTTTTGATTTTGCGGGTGACGGTAGGGTATCACTTCTTTAAAGAAGGCACCACAAAACTCAAGGACGGCAATTTTTCGTCCAAGGGATTTTTGGGTACCGCCAAGGGGCCGTTCGCTCCTTATTTTAAAGACATGCTTGATGATCCCGATGGCAAGCAGAAATTATGTGTCAAAGAAATCAAGCTTGATGATGGATCGAGTTCGTTTGAATTCGATACCAGTTTGACCTTCTTGTTGTGGGATGATTACATCGACCAAGCGACGGCTTATTTTGGATTTGGTAGCCCTGACCTTCAGGAAACGATTGCCGAACGCCGGCAAAGTTTGGCTGACCAGATTGAAGCGGCTCGAAAGTCGGATGACAAATCAATTGACACTGCAGAATTAGAGCGGCAGCGGCAAATTGACGAAGCTAGTATTCTTGCACTTCGCGAGCAGACTCAGCGAGTGGAGGATATTTTCGAGGACCACAAAGAACAACTGGACGATTTCCTCCGAGCCAATCAGACCGAATTGCTGTCGCACTTTTCAACTTCCGATCGTTTGACCGGGTTTGAGCGGGATGGAGATTCTCGTGCTGATGTAGCAACTTACGTCGACTCGCTGCGATACCAAGTCGATTCCATCCGTTCGGATCGGGCCGGCAAACTAAAGGGTTGGAACCAAGAAGTGGTTGCCATTTGGGACTCGCTCGAAAATCAGGTCAACTCATTGGCCGTCGACGCACAAGCCCAACGACCTCCTATCCCTCTGTTTCGCCAATTCGATCAAGACACGAGCATGTCGAAAGTGATCGACAAAGTTATCCCGTGGTTTGACACAATTATCGGCGTCTTGTTGATTCTGGGGCTGTTTTCGCGGTTAGCTTCAGGGGCAGCAGCGCTTTTCCTGTTTTCGGTCATTATGACTCAGCCGCCGTGGATCCCAGGAACTCAACCAACCTATTTTTACGCAATTGAATTAGCGGCATGCCTCGTCATTTTTGCAACGTGTGCCGGCAGGATGGGTGGTCTCGATTACTTTTTTAGCAACCCATCCGCAAAACTCAACAACGATCTAATTGGATAAAGTCATGATCAATTTAAATGATGAAGACAGAGAAGTCGGTCGCGACAATTACTATTCAGCGGTAACGGCTCACGAGCAAATTCACCGACGAGACTTCTTGGTCAAATCGATCGCTGCCGGCGGAGCAACTGCGGCCGGAGTCGGAGCAATGTATTTCGGTTACGGCCGGCCAAACCGTAGGGTTCGCGTCTGTGTCATTGGAACAGGCGACGAAGGCAGCGTCTTAATGGGCGCAATCAATCCGGACTATGTGCAGGTCACTTCGATTTGTGATATCCGCCCGTCCAGCGTTCATCGCGCTTTCCATGGTGACTGGTCAACCAACAACACCATCAAGGTTCGGCCTGGATTGATGCAGGTTTACGGATGGAAGACCGAAGAAGAAGCCCGTCGTAACGTCAAGGTGTTCTCCGATTGGCAGGAAGCAGTCGCCGATCCAAACATCGATGGCGTCATCATCGCCACGCCTTTGTTTTTGCATGCTCCAATCGCGATTGCTGCGATGCAAAATGGAAAGCATGTTCTCTGTGAAAAACTGATGGCTCACAATGTTGCTCAGTGCAAGCTGATGTGCAGAGTCGCAGAAGATGAACAACGGTTCATGTCGGTCGGACACCAGCGTCACTACAGCATCCTTTACGATAACGCTGTCAACTTGATACGCTGGGGTTTGCTTGGGGAGATTCACCATATTCGCGCTCAGTGGCATCGCAATAATCGACCTGGCGCCGATTCATGGGCGCTCCCGATTCCCGGTGGCGAGATGAGAGCCGACGGCAAACGCGTTGATAAGATCATGGATCAGTTGAAGCGATTCACCGCCGACTACAACGATTCGGGAACTTCGCCCGGCGATCGCAAGAAACTAGGGGCTCAAATCGCCCAATGGCAACAGTGGGATCTTGATAAAACCGTCGCTGCCGACAAGTACGGCTATATCAATCGCGATGACGTTTACAGTGACGGTCGGATTCGTTCCGCAATCGAGGAAATGGTGCGTTGGCGATTGTGGGATCGAACCGGTGGTGGTTTGATGGCGGAATTGGGCAGTCACCAATTGGATGCTGCCAGTATTTTCATCGCCGCACTTTCGAAAGAAACCGGCAAGCATGTTCATCCTCTGACGGTTCACGCCGTTGGCGGTCGTCACATTTTCCCGGTTGATCGAGACGCCGATGACCATGTCTATTGCAGTTTTGAATTCCCTGGCCAAGGCTACGATTACAGCTTCGACGTCGGCTACAAGGACACGGTTAACAGCTATCCAGATCCTCAGGCGGGCATCAAGTCTTATGAAGAAAACGATGCGAAGAAGGTCGTTGTG
Source organism: uncultured Pirellulaceae bacterium (assembly GCA_964589435.1). GTDB lineage: Bacteria > Planctomycetota > Planctomycetia > Pirellulales > Pirellulaceae > Mariniblastus. Next base: position 2,430 of record CAZPTT010000008.1, on the reverse strand, counting down.
AATTACTCGTCCATCAATGGAAATGGATTCGGAGGTTATGGCGAAGTCGTCATGGGAACCAAAGGAACTTTGGTCTTGGATCGTGAGAAAGAAGCGCTGCTATATCCAATCGCCGGAACGTCTTACAAAGCTCGAGTCAAGAAAAAAGGCGCGAGCGCCGTCCTCGATACATCGGCCAGTGGCGACGCGGCTCCCGCGAAAACAGCCGAGGGTTCAGGCCCCGTCAGTCGTGGATATCGTGAAGAAATTGAGCACTGGGCTTGGTGCATCAGCACCGGTGATTACGGGAACCAGCCTCGTTGCAACGGCCCTGTTGCTTTGGCAGATGCGGTGATCGCCCTGACTGCAAAGCAAGCGATCAAAAATTCTCAGCAGCCAGGTGGCAATGGATACATCAAGTTCCAGCCGGAATGGTTTGACTTCAAGTCCGACGCAGTTCCGGAAGCAGCGGGCATGGAAGAGACGAAAAAGATGTTTGCATCCGAAATGAAGAATCTCGGCATGGCATAGAAACAATTTGGGCGCGTGAAAATCAGCGTGTGAACATATTCGCTGGCCGCTTGTCCAATCCGTAGAACTCAAAACAGACAGGGTTTCCGCCCTGTCTTTTTTTGTAGAATAATTCGCGATTTCGACTTGAGCCGATAGTTGACTTGAACTGATCGCTAAGCCGAAGCCCTTGTCAAGCGAAGCCGGACTGAATTGCTTGCAGTCTTGCGTTTGCTCGCGGACGTTTGTTTGCGGACGTTTGTTTGCCCGAGTCGTCTGTGTCGCGATTTCCGAATTTCATTGTACCGTTTCTTCTCAATTCATTTCACACACGGGATCCCATGAACAAGAAGCAGCTGATTTCGCTTGGCGTGCCTACTGATTGTGTTCCTGAAGCGATCGCTTCGGTGCAGGTCGCAGCCCGAGTTAAAACGAAAGAGGCTCCGAAAAAGATCATTCCCAAAATTGTTGCCAGCCCGGAAGTCTATGTGGCCGACGAACACTACGGGACGTTGGCAAATGCGATCATTGAATTTCATGCCAATGACATTCCGTTAACGGAAATCGAATACCAAAGTTGGGGAACTGACTTTGATCAAGGTTCGATTGGTCAAATTCGAAATGCTTGCCGATTGCCGGTCGCTCGTGCTGCGGCGTTAATGCCCGATGCACATTTGGGATATGGATTGCCAATTGGTGGTGTCCTTGGCTGTGAAAATGCTGTAATTCCCTATGGTGTTGGAGTCGATATAGCATGTCGAATGAAGTTGACGGTTACCGATTTGCCGGTAGACACCGTTCATGAGAACGATCGTGTAAAGTGCGGAGAACTAGATCGAGCGCTAGAAAAAGGCACGATGTTCGGAACAGGGAGATCTTTCAAGCGGCCACATGACCACGAAGTCCTCGATGAGGATTGGACGATCACTGCGGTCACTCGTGAGATGCGCGACCGAGCGGTTGGGCAACTGGGAACCAGCGGAAGCGGTAACCATTTCGTCGAATGGGGAGTGCTGACGCTGCCGAACGACGAATTTGGCGTCACCGCCGGACGGTATGTGGCGCTGCTTAGCCATAGCGGTAGTCGCGGTCCGGGTGCTCGTGTCTGTCAACGCTATACGGATATTGCACGTCAGCAAGCGCCATCGAAAATTCGCGATGATAGTCAGCTACGGCATTTATGTTGGCTCGACATGGACTCAGAAGCTGGCCAAGAATATTGGGCTGCAATGAATTTAATGGGGCGTTTTGCTTCGGCCAACCACGAAGTGATTCACAAAAGCGTTCTGAAACTAGCGGGAGCTCAAGCTTTGGGAACAGTCGAAAACCACCATAACTTTGCGTGGATCGAAGAGCACCAAGGCCAAGAAATGTATGTTCATCGTAAAGGAGCGACTCCTGCTGGGGCAGGCGACCTCGGTGTCATTCCTGGAAACATGGCTGACTCGTGCTTTGTCGTTCGCGGTAAAGGAAACGCTGGCAGTCTCGATTCGGCATCTCATGGTGCAGGTCGACGCATGTCTAGAACGGCTGCCAAAAGAGAATTTAATTGGAAGCAGTGGCAAGATCACTTGAGTGATCGCAATGTTCGATTGTTGGCGGGCGGACTCGATGAGGAACCCGGAGCCTACAAGAATATTCACGACGTGATGGCGGCGCAAACCGACCTCGTCGATGTGATCGGTGAGTTCATGCCTCGAATCGTCATGATGTGCGGCGACGGAAGCCGGCCAGAAGATTGATTTTGGTCAATGACTGAACGGCTCGACATTTTCCGATTGGGGAAATGTCGAGCTCGTTTCCTGCTTTTTTTGCCCTTCGTTAATTCAAGAAGATGGGTAGCCTTTGCGCTGGCTTAGGACTAGTTTTGCAAATTTTGCCTGTTTAGAAACGAGCGATTCTTTTGGTTGAGTTGGGTTTGATAAATTATGGGGTGTGTAG